>DATKZW010000260.1:0-5186 GCA_035527775.1 Sumerlaeia bacterium
CGGCCCAACGAAAGGATCGGACAGTTCACGCTGACACCGATCGATCTGGCGGATTGGCGCCGTATCACCCTGAATGCCGACGCCGCGAACGGCGCGGTCCGCGTCGAAGTCCTCAACGAGGACGGCTACCGGGTGCGCGGCTTCTCGAAGGACGACGCCGTCCCGCTAAAGGAAGACGGCCTGGATCTCCCGGTCCGCTGGAAGGATCGCGGCCTGTCCGATCTTCGCGGAGGGCGTTGCATGTTGAGGATACATTTGGAGAATGCCACGATCTACGCGATTTCTTTTGGGGAAAAGGGAGGAGCGCCGTGAGCGAGGAACAACGAACGGATATGGCGCCGAGTTCTTCTCAGGCGCTGCGGGGCAACTCTTTGCGTCTCTGTGGGGGGCTCCTGGCTGTGGCGCTCGTTTCGGTCGCATGGGGAGGCGAACCGATCCACGTCGGCTCGAGGCTCGAACCGTTCGTGGACGACTGCCTGATCGACGGCATGAGCAAGGTGCAGCTGGTCTTACATAAGCCGATTCCTCGCAACGTCGCCATCGACTGCAACGCGCCGTGGGAGGGGAACACTTCCGCCTACTTCACGATCTTCAAGGACGGCGACATTTGCCGCATGTATTACCGCGGCAACCACTTTGACGAGGAGGCGGGCAAGCCGACGCCCGAGAAGGTGTGCTACGCCGAGAGTCGCGACGGCGTCCGCTTCACCAAGCCGTCTCTGGGCATCGTGGAATATGAGGGGAGCACGGACAACAACATCATCCTGAGCCAGAACGCCCACTGCTTCGCGCCGTTCAAGGACGAGAATCCCAACTGCGCTCCGGACGCGCGCTACAAGGCGCTCAGTCGCGCGAAGGGGGGCCTGCAGGCCTACAAGTCTTCCGACGGCCTCCACTGGGCGCTGATCCAAGAGGAGCCGGTCATTACGGAGGGCGCTTTCGACTCGCAGAACCTCGCGTTCTGGGACGCCGTCCGCGGGAGGTACGTCGATTTCCACCGGGACCTCCGCCAGGGCTTCCGCGACATCAAGACCTGTACGTCCGACGATTTCATCCACTGGACGAAGCCGCAGTGGCTCGAGTACACGGGCGCGCCGCGCGAGCACCTTTACACGAACGCCATCACTCCCTATTACCGGGCGCCCCACGTCTTCTTCGGTTTTCCCAAACGCTTCGTGCCGGGCCCGAACCCGGCCAAGCACGCATACGCCGGCGTGTCGGACGGCGTGTTCATGACCAGCCGCGACGGGAAGACGTTCAAACGCTGGGGCGAGGCCCTCGTTCGGCCGGGGCCGCAGATTGAGCGTTGGGTGAATCGCAACAACATGACGGCGTGGGGCATCGTCGAGACGAAATCCGACATTCCCGGCACGCCGAACGAACTGTCGATCTACTCCTCCGAATCCTACTACCGAGGCCCCTCCGCCCGCCTGCGCCGTTACACGATCCGCATCGACGGGTTCGTTTCCGTGCAGGCTTCCCGCGGCGGCGGAGAGTTTTTCACTCGTCCCCTGGCATTCGATCCCCCCAAAACGGAAGGGCAAGTAACGACGGCGCCCGGTCCGGTTTCGGTTGTCTCGTCAAGGGTCCTCATCGGCAAACAGTCGCTGGAGTTTCGCGAGCCGGCGTCTCTCATAATCCCGGGAACTCAGAACCTTGGGGAGCAGGCGACGCTCGCGGTTCACGTGCGCGGCGTCCCCAAGGGGCATCGGCGGCTCTTTTCGGCTTACAACGGGGGAGAGACGAAACCGAAGGAACTCTATTTCGACGTCGGCGCCGGCAACTGGGCGATCCGATGGGCTTACGACGGGCGCGCGGTGAACGTTGCATCGGAAAAGGTGGAAGGATGGCCCGCAAAGGGAGATCCCGACGCGGTCCACCATCTCGCGGCAACTTGGGACAACGGCGTCGTCACGCTGTATTTCGACGGCAAGGAAGTGGCCAAGGGGGGCGCAACGGGGCGCGGGAGTCTCGAGTTGGCGCTCGGGGACCTTAGGTTCGGAGAGGACTATCCGCCGGCCTCGATGACGAATGAGCCTTTCCTCGGAACCGCGGACGATATCCTTGCGGTCCGTCGCGTTCTCAGCGCCGACGAGATCGCCAAGATGGCCCGCGAGGGCGCGGCCGCCGCTCTGGGCGAGGCGGAGAAGGGTGCGCTCTACACGATGGAGAAGCGAGACGGGACAATTCTGATCGACGAACTCGCCCAGGACGGCCAACAGAACGCTCTCATGCCGTCGTCGCCCGGAGTCGGCGATCTGATGCTTTTCATGAACTGCTCGACTTCAGCGGCGGGAAGCATCCGATGCGAGCTGCAAGACGAGACGGGAAGCCCGATTCCGGGCTACACGCTCGACGAGAGCGACGAAATCCTCGGCGACGGCATCCGGCAGGCCATGTCCTGGCAGGGCGGGAGCGAACTCAAGCAATTCTCAGGCAAGCCGATCCGGCTGCGATTCGTTATGGTGGACGCCGACCTCTACTCGATCCAGTTCGCGAGTCCGGGAAACGATGAGTGACCGCCGGCGGGGCGTTGGGACCAGGTCCTCATTCCTGGCCGCTGACAATCACGCGGGCGGGGCGCAGAAGCGTCTCATCGTCGAACGCGTAGCCTTGGCGCACGACCTCGACGATCGTTCCCTCGGGTCTGTCGGGAACGCGCGCGTGGGCCACGGCCTCGTGTCGATGGGGGTCGAAGGGCTTGTCCATCGACTCGAACGGCTCCACGCCGAACTGTTTCAGCACGTCCAGCATCTGCCGGCGCAGGGCCTTCATCCCCTCGACCCATTCATTCTCCTCATTCTCGTGCGCCTTGAGTCCGCGATCCAGGTTGTCGACAACTTCGAGAAAGGCGGACAAGATCGTTCGGCGTTCGTTCTGCACGGACTTGGCGATCTGGCGGCTGGTCCGCTTGCGCAGATTGTCTAGGTCGGCCAGGGCTCGCAGCCATTTCTCCCGAGGAACCTGCGCCTCTTCCTCCTTCGCCTCCGCCGGGACCGGGGTGGGTTCGGAAACGGCGGCGTCCTCTTCCTCGGCTGCGGCCCTGGGAAGATCCGCCCCCCCTGGGGTCCCCTCAGCTCTGGTTCCAGATCCTTCATGTCTCTTCTCGTTTTTCGCCTTTGTCATGCGGGCGGAGACCTCCTTCTCTTGTCCAATGGCTGCGCAATCGCGTCTTTACTCTGCCTGCAGGCTGTTTCCCGTCGCGCTTTCGGCGCTCTTCGCAGTCATGAAACGCCCCTTGTCGGGAAACGCGTCCTACTCGTTCGCCGCTTTCGGCCGTCTTTCCTCCTCCGTGTAATCCCGATGCTCCATCCACAGACTGTGGATGAGGTCATAACTTTCGATCGGCATGCCTCGGAACACGCAGTTGGACGTCGCGAAGACGAAGCCCCCTCCGGGTTTCGCGTGCGTCAGACAATAGAGCGCGCTCTCGCGAATCTGTTCCGGCGTTCCGGATTGCAGGTAGGCGCAATGGACGTTGCCGCAGAGGGCCACCCGGTCGCCGTACCGCTCCTTGACTTCGCGGATGTCCACTCCGGCCATCGGATCGAGCGAGTGCAGGGCGTGGGGTCCGGCTTCCACGAGATCGTCGATAATGGGCATGATATTGCCGTCGGTATGCTTGATGACGTATGCGCCGCGCTCGCGGAAGGTCGTAATGGCGCGTTTCAGGTAGGGCGTGACGAACTCGCTGAACTGGGCGGGGCTGAGGAAGGGGCCGGCGTTCAGGCAATAGTCCGCGCAGAGGATGAACCCGTCGAGCCCCGCGGCCAGCGCTTTGTCGCAAAAGTCCTCGCACTGCTCGACCCGTCGTTTCGCCGTTTCGTGCATCTCGCGAGGCCTCTCGAAGAGCCTCGTGCAGAACTCCATGGCGTCGCTCCCGCCCGGGATTCCGAAGGTCGGGTCGTTATGGCACATGATCAGGTATTCGTCGCCCGCCAGATCGCGGATCTCTTTCGCCAGATCGAGGGCCGACGAGCGTCCGGGAGCGTCGTGGCGGCCCAGGCCGCCGCTGATGAAAACGATCGAGTGCTCCCATCGCCGCGCAACATCCACGTAGAGTCGGGCGTTGTAGCGCACCATGTCCGCGTAGGACAAACCCGAGGGGTCCGGTTCGAAGTCCGTGCCGAAGAAGGTGCGTCCCCCGAAGTCGCGCTCGGTTTCGTGAAAGACCAGCTCGAAGGTGGGAACGTAATCGGGAACGCCGCCCGTAATGGCCGTGATGGCCCGTTCGCGGTGAGTCATGGCAGAGGATGGCATAATTTCGAATCACCCCTCCAAACGGCGTTTCCCGCGCAGGCGAATCTTCCCCTCGGCAAGTCTCTCGGCGCCGCCGTCGAGAGCTAAGCCGACTCCCCCTTCGGCCGGGGTCGAGAGTTCTCTGCCTTCTCGCGCATGGCGTCGATCCGGCGCCACATCTCACTGGCGCAGAGCTGGCAATGCTCTTTCGACGAGACCCCGTCGGGTCTGGGGGGCAAACTGAAGGATTCTCCGTAAAAGATCCGGATTTTTCGCGGGAGCGGGAAGAGACGATGACGGGGCCACGCCCGGTAGGACCCGTCGACGTAAGCCGGCACGCACGGCGCGCCAGCCTGGACGGCCATCATCGCAACGCCGGGTTTCGCCGGCTGGAGACTGCCGTCCCGGGTGCGGGTGCCCTCCGGGAAAATCACAAGGCCGCGTCCCTCGCGCAGGATCCGGTTCACCTCGCGCATCGCCCCGCGGTCCACCGCGCCGCGGCGGATGGGGTAGGCGTTGACGTTCCGGGCCCACCAGTTGAAGACGGGTATCTTGAAAAGCTCGCTCTTGGCGAGAAAGTGCAGGGGACGCTCGAGCATGCACCCCAGTACGAGAGGGTCCAGGTTGCTGGCGTGGTTGGAGATGAGCATGAAAGCGCCCCGCTCCGGAACGTTCGACTCGCCATGCGCCTCGAGACGGAAGAGAACGCGGCACAGGAAGCGAATGACGGTTCGAGAGGGCGCGTAGAGCCAAGTCGCTTCCATCGATTTCTTCCCCGCCTTTTTCGCTCCTTCAGGTTTGGAGAGGACGGCGGGAGCCCCGCGCATCCAGGCGGCCGCCCAACCGGGCGATCTTTCGCCGCGGCGCTTGCATCAGAGGTCGTAGCGCATCAACCGAACGCGCATCGCGTCGAGAAACATGCGCGGCGCGTCGCGCAGGAAACGCAC
>DATKZW010000261.1:0-6469 GCA_035527775.1 Sumerlaeia bacterium
CTGACCGACTACAAGATCACGAGTCCCGAATCGCCGTTCCGCCGCGACATCGTGGCCGAGCTGGCCAAAGCGTGCCACGAGGGCGGGCTGGGTCTTGGCTTTTACTACTCTCCGCCCGACTGGCATCATCCGGACTATCGCACCGAGAATCACGAGCGCTACATCCGTTACCTGCGCGGCCAGATTGAGGAGCTCTGCTCCAATTACGGGAAGGTGGACGTCATCTGGTTCGACGGCCTGGGCGGCAAGGCCGAGGACTGGGATTCGCCCAGGCTTTTCGAGTTGATCCGGAGACTCCAACCCCACGCCATCATCAACAACCGCGCGGGCCTGCCGGGGGACTTTGACACCCCCGAGCAGCAGATCGGGTCTTTCCAGACCGACCGCCCCTGGGAGACGTGCATGACGGTGTGCCGGCAATGGGCGTGGAAGCCGAACGACGAGATGAAATCCCTGAAGCAGTGCCTCCAGACGCTTGTGCGAGTCGCGGGGGGAGACGGGAATCTCCTCTTCAACGTGGGCCCAATGCCCGACGGGAGGATTGAGCCTCGTCAAGTCGAACGACTGCGCGAGATGGGGAAATGGCTGAAGATCTACGGCCACAGCATCTACAAGACGGGCGGGGGGCCGATCAAACCGGGCCGTTGGGGCGCTTCCACGCACAAGGACAATCGCATCTATCTCCACGTGCTGGACTGGCGGGGGGGCGAGACGCTCGTCCTTCCTCGCCTCGGGAAGAAAATCGTTCACAGCTCCGTTCTCACCGGCGGCGAAGTCAAAGTGGACGAAACGGAGAACGGCGTCGCCATCGCCGTGCCTGCGCAGTACCAGAGAGACGTCGACACCATCGTTGTCCTCGACCTGAGCGGCCCCGCGAGCGAGATCGAGCCGGTCGCCGTCCCGTCGGATTCCACCGCCTCCGGAAAGTAGGCCCGCGCTTCGAACGTTCTGCGCCTCCTCGCTCCCCCAAGCGGCGCGAGCAGGCGAGAGGGAAGAGAGACCGGTCTCGCGAGGACGCCGCTCTCCGCGGGGGAGAGGGGATTGCGTCAGAATGGGGGAACCCGGCGGAGATCACCGATCGTGATTCTTGGAGGGCGACGTTGCGCTCGTCTCTTGGTCTTGCGGGCGCAGTGGGTCTCTTGGGTACAACGACTCGTCCGGGTACAACTTCGAGTCCCTGGTGTACTCCTCGATCCTCGCCTCCATGAAAGGCGTACGATCCGGTCCGACGATATGGGGGGTGATGAGGATGACCAACTCGGTCTTCGCGTCAATCCAGACGTTGTGGCCGAAGAGAAGGCCCAGATACGGGATATCGCCTAAGAACGGCACTTGGCGGCGGGTGCGTTCTTTGCGGACGCTGATGAGCCCGCCGATCACGATGGTCTCGCCATCCCGAACGAGCATCGTGGTCTCGACTTCCGTCGTGTTTTCCACGGGGACGCCGTCCTTTATCTGTCCGCTGGAGACTTGGGGAAGGATCTTCATCCGCACGAGACCGTCTCTGGCGATCTCCGGAGTGACGGTCAACTGGGTCCCGACGTCGAGGAACTCAACCTTCTCAAACGTGGTTCCGTCATCGGCCCTCGAGAAGGTCTTGTACCCGAGCTTGTCGCCGATAATCATGCGGGCCTCTTCTCCGTCCAGAGCGAGGATCTCGGGAGTAGCCAGCGTTTCCACCTTCCCCTTGGCGGCCAAGGCCGTGAGGAAGATCTCTTTGTCCTTCCAGATGCCGCTCCACAACAGGCCTTGGTTTCCTGAAGAGAGTTCGCCGATCAAGAGGCCGCCGCCGGCTTCATTCAGGTTCCCCAGGTCCTGAGTGACCCCGGGGCTCTGAGTGAACGCGCCGGTCCCCGAGCTTCCCGAGAATGCAACCGTATCGGGATCCCACCAACTCCGTCGAAGCTCGACGCCAAGGGCGAGATCGTCATCGCGGCTCACGCGGAGGATCTCGGCGGCGATCAGCACTTGCCTGGCCGGCGCGTCCTGCTGGGCGATGACTTGCGCGATCATGGCCACGTACTCGGCCGCGTCCTGCACGACGATCGTTTTCTCCTTCGCGTTCAGAACCGCCTGACCGTTTTCGGAAACCAGCTGCGCAACGGTGGCGAGCAGCTCGTCGGGTTTCGCGTGGTCGATCCGAAAGCTGCGGACCGCCAGGCTGGGCGCCCTCGCCGGGAGATCCTGTTGGGCGACGAGTTCGGCGATGGCCGAGACGTACTCCGGAGCGTCTCTCACGACGATGGTTCTCCCCTGGGGCGTCAGGATCGCTTTTCCGGCGGGGGACAGGAACGCCTGGACAGTCGCGTCGACTTCCTCGGGCTTGGCGTGGTTGATTCGGAAACTCCGGATGACCAGGTTGCCGGCTTTGGGGGGGAGTTTCGCTCTGGCGTCTTCGGTGGTCACGTAGATGACGTTGTCTTTCGTGTAGTGGGTGAAGCCGGCGACGCCGAGGATCGCGTCGAGGGCGTCCTCAAACGGAACGTCGTAGAGATTGACCGAGACGGGTCCGGTCACCTGGGGGCCGGCGACGATGTTGACGCCTCTCGACAAGGACAGCATTTTGAGCACGGCGGCGATGTCCTCATTCTCCACGTTCAACGTGATGTTCTCGCCGGTCAGGGCGGGATTGGGCCCCCCCAACGATTGTGGCGCGGCCGTCCCCGGCTGTGGGCGGGGCGCCGTTGGTCCCTCTTGCCCGGAGAGGGCCCCGCCGAGCAAGAACCAGATTCCGCAAGCCAGCCAAGGCAGGCGCTTCATGGTCTGGGCTCTCCCTCCATGCCTATAGTCTCGACGCCCTCCTCGTCCTCAAGCGCGAGTTCGCGCTGTCGGATCTCTTTGACGACGAAGCCCTCCACCGTGTCGCCGGGTCTGAGAACTTGCCCGTTGACGATGGCGATCCGCTGCCGGGCGGTGACACAAGTGGCGGAGAGGCCTATCGACTGGAGCCGTTCTTTGCGGCTTGGCGCGCGGACGGTTTCCTCGACGGCGGCCTCGCCGCTCCCCGGTTCCTCCGCCGGCGTTTCAAAGAGACTTCGCGCCAGCCGAGCCACGTCGCCGCTGCGCATTTCAGCAAGGGCCTCCTCGGGAACCATGAAGGGGTTTCTGGCCAACGATGGAAGATCGACGCTCCTGGCGGCGGGCCGGAACTCGGTCTTCCGGACTTCGACCAGGATCGCCCGGAGGTCGTCGAGCGAGACGGTCTCTTGCATGCTCTGAACCACGGCCTCGGCGCTGGTCGCAGTGGGTGGCCCCTTCCGACGAGGGCCGAGCTTCCACGCCAAAAGGAGCGCGAAAACGACGCCCAACACCACGGCGGCTGGGATCTGGGCTCCAGGAGGGATCAGGGATTTGCTACGAGCCACGCCGCTCTTCCTCCTGTCTGGTGGAATAGATGCTCACCACCATATCGATCCGGCAAAGGCGGGGAC
The DNA here is from genome assembly GCA_035527775.1 of Sumerlaeia bacterium. GTDB lineage: Bacteria > Sumerlaeota > Sumerlaeia > UBA8349 > UBA8349 > DATKZW01. The sequence goes on from DATKZW010000261.1 coordinate 3,432, forward strand.
TCTTCTCGGGCGAAACGGAGAGGGAGCTCATCTTGATCAGCCTCGGCGCGTTTACGAGAGCGAACAGGAACCGGTGGAAATCCTCGAACGAGCCTATCGCTGAGACGGAGACGGGCATCTCCACGCACTCCTCCTCGATCGTCATGCCTTGGGGCTCCACCTCGGAAACCAGGACGTTGCTCTGGGCGGCCCTCTCCGTCAACAGCTCGTAGAAACCGCTGAAATCCATTTGCGGGGGAAGACGTTCCCTCAGTTCTTCCATCCACGCCTCGACGGACTGCAGGGCTTCCTCTCCCTCCTGCAGCACGTTCGTCAGTTCGGTCACATAGCTCAGTTGTCCCGTCAGATCCTTTTGCTCCTCGCCCAAAGCGGAGATTCTGGCGAGGCCGCCTCCGACGGCCCAGTAGAACGACGCGCAGGCAAGGAGCACGGTGAATGCCAGCCCGATGACGTCCGTCTTAGGAGTTCGGGGCTTCTTGGAGGGTTCCATGAAGATTCTCCCTTCCTCTCATCGAACGACGCCCAGAACCCTGAATTCCACCATGACGCTTTCCTCCGAGACCCGCGGCATCCTCGATATTTCCAGCTCCAGCTCGCTGAGGCGCTTCGATTCCGAGAGATTGTTTATGAAGGCGATGACCTCGGCGTTGGACGTGCTCGCGCCCGAGATGCGGATCTCGGTCACGGACCGTTCCGGTTTCCCCTCTTCTTCGGGTCGAGCCGCCTCCTTGCGGAGATCGAGATGGTTCAACCAGACCTTCTTGCCGACGGCGCCGGCCAGGTCGGAAAACAGGCCGCTCCAGCACGGCTCGTTGAGCAGTCGGTTGGCCACTTTCTGCCGCTCGAGACCTTCCTGAAGCTTGCCCGACAGCGGCGCCACCTTCTCGGCCCAACCTTGCCCTTCCGACACCTGTGAGCGCAGCCGCTCGACGCTCGACCGGAGTTCCGTCGCCTTCCAGCGCAAGCCCAGACTCGCCGTCAGCGCCAGGAGGATCGCCAGACCGTTCACGGCGATCCACAGACCAAGCCTCTTCCCGACGGCTTTGGCGGCCGAGTACTCCGTCGGCAGTAAGTCGACCGTGTGGTTCATGTCGTCCATGCTCTGAGGGCCAAGCCCGAGGCCACGCAGAAGGCGCTGCGGTCTGACGAAACGCCGTTCAATCCCGCCGGACTCTCTCCGCACACTTTGGCAAAGGGGTCCTCGATGACCACGGGAATCGAGAGCGCTTCGGCCAGGCAGCCATCGATGCCCGCCGGCATCAGGTCGCCCCATAAGAAAGCCTTCTCAACGGATCCCCCGCGCCGCTGCCGCGAGAAATAGTTGATCGATCTTCTGCCTTCAGCCACTATTCGGTCGAGGACCGGCTTCGCGGCTTCGAAGTTGAGCCGGGGAAAGAGATCTGCGTCGACAAGTCCCACTTCTTCCGCTTTGCGCAGGTCGCATCTTGACGGACGGCCATGGCTTATTCCGTACCTTGTGAGCATCTGTTCGGCCTCTTGCCGGTCGACGTTCAGGGTCCGGGCCAGTTCCTCGGCGATTCCCTCGCCGCCCAGGCTCACGGTGCGGCTGAAAAGCAAGTCCGAGTCCCGGGCCACTGAGAAGGTGGCGTTTGTGGACCCCAACTCAATCATGGCAAAGGCGCCGCCTTCCCCGCCAAGGACGCGAGCCGAAGCGCAAGGTCTCGCTTCGAGATGCAGACACCGAAGCCGCGCGCCTTTGAAGAGCGCCAGAAGCCGGTTCACGTCCTTTTTCCTCGCTGCGACAAGAAGAACGGCGAACCGCTCCTCGCTCTCCTCCCTCTCGGCGCCCAAGGGCAAGTAGTCCACAGCCGCCTCTTCGATGTGGTAGAGCAGGGAGGAGCGGGCGCTCAGCAACAGGGCTTCCTCGAACTCTGCGCCGTTCTCGGGACTCACCCCGGCGGGCAGCCGCAGAGGCCGAATATCGACGTCGCGGTTGGGTACGGCGGACACAATGTCCGCTCCAACAAAGGGGCCCGCCGCGATCACGGACCGGAGCGTTTCGAGCGCCCCGGCCGCGCCGTCTTGAGACCCGTCTCCGGAACGGGGCATTTGCCGGCTCCGCGCGGCGATAAGCTCGGTCCGCTCCCCCCGCCTGCGAAACTGGACGGCGCGGATGGTTCTTTCCCCCACGTCGACGCCGATGGGGGAGCGCTTTCTGCAGGTTCTCAAGAAGATCATGGGCAGAACCTCGATGTTTCCACCACTCCCCGCGCATCTGGCCCGGCGCTTGTCGCCGCTTCTTCTCCCGTCGCGCGATCCCATGCCTTGTGCGCGAGCCCTGCGCGGCGGGGACCCAGGCGCATCCGCCCTGGCGCATTGGAGAAAGGGAGCAGCCCGGTTCCTTTCCACCGGTCGCGAAGGTCTTGGGTATTATGCCGATTCTGGACGCTCGGATCCCCCCGCGGCCGCCAGCTCTTCTTCAGACCGAATCGTGTTGCCGCCATCCTGCTTTCCCAGGAAAAGGCTCTTGTCGGCCCTCTCTATGAGGGACTCAACCGTGTCTCCGGGACGCGTCGCCGACACCCCGAGACTGACGGTGATCCGGCCGACACGCTCGCCCGTCTTCGCGACAATGAACTCCTTGTCCGCCAGACGCCCCCGGATCCTCTCCGCCACGGCGCGTGCGTTGTTGAGCGCTGTCTCCGGCAGGAGAACGAAGAACTCCTCTCCGCCGTAGCGCGAGGCGAAATCGGTCCTTTTCACGGAGTGCTTGAGTATCTGGCCGACGATCCGCAACACGTCGTCGCCGACGAGGTGCCCGAACTCGTCATTGAACTTCTTGAAGTTGTCGATGTCCGACACGACCAGAGAGAACCCAACGCCCTCTTCCTCGTATCGGCGAAGCATTTTCTCAACTTCTCGGTCAAATGCCCTGCGATTGTACAACTCGGTGAGGGGATCGACAAGCGCTTCTTTCTCCGCTCTCTCCAGCTTCTTCGCCAGATTCTGCGTCCGGTGGTTGGCCTCGGCGAGTTTCTCTTGAAGCCCGAGGCTCGACTCCGCCATGCCGTCCGTAT
>DATKZW010000262.1:0-3628 GCA_035527775.1 Sumerlaeia bacterium
TGAAAGCTTATCCGTGGACTCTATTCGAGGCGAAGAGGTAAGCTCGAGACGCCCCCTGTTTTAGCTGCGACGGGGGCTCTGGATGGCCCCCGTCACAGCCTAGGTGGCGTCTTTCTCGCCTTAATTCCGGATATTCAGCCGCAGGAGAGGGGCATTGCCTCTGCCCGCGCCGGCTCCCTCCGTCGCGTAGAACGCCGCGTTGATGGCGCCGAGGGGCCGGATGGCGATGCCCAGGGTTTTCCCGTCGATCAGGCGCTGGAGAACGGGCTTGGAGATGGTCAGGTACGTCTTGGCGCCGTCACCCTCCGCCACCGGCCAGTCGATGATCATTTGGGGGCAGATGACGAGGTCGGGAGGCTGTCCACCGCACAGGCTGTTGAACGTGACCGTTTTTTTGTCCCAGCGCGGGTCGCCGCCGAGAATTTCAACGACCCGGATTTGCCCGAAATCGGGGATGTCGTCCGATGTCCGCTCGAGCGAGCGGGTCGTCAGCTCGAGAAGGCCCGAGCCCAAGACTTTTTTTCCGGCGAGTGCGCCGAAGTCCCAGCGCAGGATGACGTACCGAGTCCCTCCGGACGTGACGACGGCGGTTTTCCCGGCGGCGTCGGCGAGATACCAGTTACCCAGGTTGACATCCGGATTGTTGAGGTCGATCGTCCCGGGCTGGGCCGCTGTGAGCGCGTGGGCGAACCCGGCCGGGTCGGCTACGGGTGGATGGTAAGGCACCGGCTCGCCCTTGTCGGGACCGGCCGAGGCGACCTGGACGATGTCGACGCGGAAGTAATCCACGTCCAGGCGGTATGAACCGAGACCCCAGTCCATGAGGGCCATCTGAGCGTTGATCGTGTCGCCTAGAGAGGCCTCGAACCCGCGCGTGGTCATGCTGAAGGTGTGCCAGTTCTCCGTGTCGGGGATGTCGAACTCCATGAGATGGCTATGGAAATCCGTCGTCTTCTGAGTGCTGAGTTGGAGGTTGATGCGGCGGGGCGCGTGACTCGACCGGACGCGGACCTCGATGCGAAGCGCGTAGCCCGGTTTCTTCAGGAGAGCGAGGTCCATGCCCTCGGAGATGCGGTGCATGATGAAGGCCCACCAGACGTTGCGGTGGTCCTTCGTCGCGTCGACCGTGATCGCGGCGAAACCGGCTCCGCCCTGTCGGAAGTCCATGACGGCCCGGCCTTCGCCTGTGACGAAGCCCCAGCCTTTGACGCCGTCCGGGTCGAGCTTGAGGGCGGGCCCGTTGAAGTCGTCGCGGAACTGGGCGGCGGCGGGGGACGGCGCGGCGAGGAGGATGGCGGCTAAGAAGAGGAAGAGAAGGAAGATGGTGGCGGAAACGTGTGCTCTTCGCATGTTATCGTAGCTCCTTCGGCTGCCCTGTGTGGCCCTCAGTTTAGCACGGCTACAGACGCCTGAGAAGAAGGGCCTAGCTAAACAGCTGAATTTGCCCATCTAAGCGCTCCCATCAGCCTTTCCCTGCGCTTGGAGACCTAAATGATGTAGAATTAGCGGGAGATCACCCCATCTAGAGAGGAGATGAGTCCCATGCGTAAAAAGATCCTCACATCGGCAGCCATTTGCTTTTGTCTAGTCATTGCCGTCGGCTGCAAGCCCACGGCCGTCCCAAACCAAAGCCAGGACGCGAAGATCCTGACGAACCAGGTCGGGTACGACGCGAGCGGGCCGAAAAAAGCGGTCATCCAGGCCCACGCCGGCGATGTGTTCACGGCCTTCACGGTCAAGAGTTTCCCCGGCGGAGAGATCGTCCTCTCGGGCACGCCGCGGCACGATGGCCCGGTCCGCAAATGGAAGGACTGGGATTTCTGGACTGTAGACTGGAGCGCGGTCGACAAGGAAGGCGCCTATATCATCGAGTGCGCCTCGCAAGCCGGCGCGGCCGCGGGGGCCGTCCGCTCGCACCCGGTCCTCGTCCAGAAGAACTCGCTCGAGCGGAATACGCTGTCTGACGTCATCTACTATTTCAAGGGCCAGCGGTCGTCGGGCCTCTGGGACAAGGCCGACCGGAAGATGACGTTCGAGGGGAAGAGCGGGACGGTCGACATGCGCGGCGGCTGGTTCGACGCCAGCGGCGATTACGGCAAGCACCTGTCGCACCTCTCCTTCTCGACCTACTTCAACCCCCAGCAGGTGTCGCTCACGGCCTGGAGCCTTTTCGGGACGCTGCGGGAACTCGAGCGGCGGGGCGAGCCGTATTTCAAGCAGTATCAGAAGCGGCTCCTCGACGAGGCCCTCTTCGGCGCCGACTACCTCGTCCGAAGCAAGAACCCGAAGGGCTCGTTCTATATCACCGTCTCGGGACGCGGGCCTGAGAAGAAGCCCGAGGACCGGCGGATCTCGGCCAAGGCGGAGCGCCACATCATCCTGACGCCGGAGACCAAGGACAAGTTCCGCGACTACGGCCGGGAAAAGATCGCCGGCGACGCGGCGTATGAGGCCGGGTGGAGAGAGGGCGCAGGATTGAGCATCGCGGCGCTGGCCATGGCCGCGGCGCGGGGCGGGGCGCCGGGGAGCGAGGGGTACGGCATGAGCAAGGGCGAGGGCGATTTCAAGAGCGCAGACTATCTCAAGGCCGCCGAGGACGCCTTCGCCTTCCTCGAAAAGAACAACCTGCTCTTTGCGAACGACGGCAAGGAGAATATCCTCGACGATTATTGCGCGCTCGTCGCGGCGACCGAATTGTTCAGGACGACGAAGAAGTCCGTGTATAGGGAGGCAGCTGATAAGCGGGCGGCGTCGCTCGCGGCCAGGCTGACGAGCGGCGTCACATACGAGAATTACTGGCGCGCCGACGACGGTGACCGGCCGTTCTTTCATCCCGTGGATGCCGGGTTGCCCGTAATCAGCTTGCTGGGGTATGCCGAGATCGCGGACGAGGCGGGGCGGGCGACGGCGCTGGACGCCGTCAGGAAATCGCTCGGCTTCGAACTCGCGGTGACGGCGGAGGTGGCCAACCCCTTCGGCTACAGCAGGCAGCTTGTCCAGTCGAAGGGCGGGGCGGCGACGCGTCGGACGAGCTTCTTCTTCCCCCACGACACCGAGACCGCGCCGTGGTGGCAGGGCGAGAACGCGAGGCTCGGGTCGATGGCCGCGGCGGCGAGGCTCGCAGCGCGCTATTTCGGTACTGACGCCGCGTTCGCCGACAAGCTGCGCGCCTTCGGCCGGGACCAGATGAACTGGATCCTGGGGCTCAACCCCTTCGATTCATGTATGCTCCACGCCAAGGGCCGGAATAACATCGCCTACATGTTCTTCGATTCCTACGAATACACGAACGCGCCGGGCGGCATCTGCAACGGCATCACGGGCGGCTATACGGACGAAGAGGACATCGATTTCGGCCTGCGCTACGCCGCGACAGGAAAAGACGACGACTGGCGGTGGGCGGAGCAGTGGCTGCCCCACGCCGCCTGGTACCTCTACGCCGTCGCTATCGGAGACTAGCGGTTGAATTCAGCAACGGCGCGGTAGAAGGCGTTGAGGCTGGCGAGAGGGGTCCCGGGAGGGATGTCACAACCTGACGAGATGATGAAATTCTTATAGCTCTTCGTCGCCTCGAGCAGGGCCCGGGTTGCCTCTCCTACCGCTTGCGGCGTTCCGTTTTGGAATATGG
>DATKZW010000263.1:0-7358 GCA_035527775.1 Sumerlaeia bacterium
GGAGTGAATAATACCGCCTCGCCTGCCTATGGGGCTTGGCGGGAGGCGTCTTTGGGGCGATGCAATGGTTGGCCGGCGCCCCCCAATTGGCCTTGTATTGTCATGGGGCCCTCGCCCTTTTCGCGCTCCTATCCTACCTGGGCGACCGCAGAGTCCTGACGGCGCGCGCATCCCTGGCTTTTCTCGCCGCCCAAGGAGTGACGTCGCTGGGGCTCTCGGCGCCTCAGAGTGCGCCGACCTACGTCTTCCTGGCCGACTGCGAACGAGCGGGAGGAGTGGATCTCGCGAGGGTGATGGTCGGCACGGTGAGCGCGGGGGGACTCTGGAGCGCGTGGTTTGGGGGAACGGGGCTCCCCGAAGACGCCGAGCAGATTATCTATCCCGGCATCCTCGCCGTTCTGCTCGCTCTTTGGGCGGTGGCCCACGGGGTCGGTGAGGCCCACAGGGTCGGTGAGGCCGACGGGGTCGCGGGACGCAAGAGGAAGGGGGGCGTTTCGGCGCCCGGCGACGCGCCGATGGCGGGCGCCGTCCCTGCGGGTGCGGCAGGCTCCCGCGCCGCGGGCGACGCTCAGCGGGTCCTGCCGTGGCGGCCGGACAAGGCTTCCTTGTTGGCCGCCGTCGGCTGCGTTGTGGTCGCTTCGGCGGGGTGCTGGAGCGTCTTGGGCCCTCTCTGGTACCGGGTCGCGCCCTTCTATTCGCGTTTTCATGACCCGCGCCGGATGTTGTTCCTGGCTTACGTGGGGACGATTTTTCTGGCAGGGCTGGGGTTCCAGTCCGTTTGGGGAGGCGACCGCCGGGGGCGCGGCGTCCGGGCAAACCGTCGCCGCCGGATCGTCCTGCGGATCTTGCTGACGGCCGTCGTGTGCGGCGGCTGCATGGGGAGCGTGTGGTTCGGGAAGACGCGGATTGACTCGAAGACCATCCGAGCGGCGGAATTTCACCTGGCGGACGCCGAGCAAGCGACGGGGATTTCGCGGGGGGAGCGGTTTTTCGCGCAGGACATGGGTATGCAGTACAGCGGGAACTACACGCGCGGGGACTTCGGCCGCAGTTTGATGCCCAGTCTGGGCGCCCTGTACGGGTTCGAGGACGTGCAAGGCTACGACCCCTTCATCCCCTGGCGCTACGCCCTCTACATGCGGCGGCTCAACTCCCTGCCCGCGCGCACGGTTACCCTGTTCCCGAGTCACTTCGGGCTCGTGCGCAGCCCCGACAGCCCCTGGCTTTCGCGATTCGGACCGATGAAGGTTCGCGGCCCCGTTGACTGCCAATGGCCGTTTTTCCTGCCCCGGTGGGCGGCGCCGGGGGAAGAATTCGTGATTCCCCTGGCCCGTCCTTACGAAGTAGACGCCGGACGGCTGGGCGACGTGCGGGCCTACCTTGCCGAAGGCCTTGACGCCGCGGGAAAGCCGGCGGGCGGAGAGATGGAGTTAGTGTTCTTGTATGGGGAGGAGGCGGTCGGGTCCTTCACGCTCTCGGCGCCGGAAAGCGGCGAGGCGCCGGAAGAGGAGAATGCCGAGTTCCTTTGGCCGGAAGTGCTTCCCCCGCGGGGGCGCGGGCATACGCCGGCGCAGCGCGCCGCCGTGGGCAACGTCCGCCCGAGAGGGCCTTCGCCCCAACTGGCCGACCGTTTGCTCGTTCGGAATCATTCGCAACGCGCGGGCGTTCTCCTCTACAGTCTCGGTCTGCCCCGCCCGGCGCCGCGGTTCCGGCCGGCGGCCCGCGCCGGGACGTTTGAATCGTTCTGGAAGGAGGATTTTCCCGACCGAGTGCAGGTCCACTTCGTGAGCGTGCGGGGGCCGGAGGAACAGCGCGTCTATGAAAGATGGGCCATGCGTTTGCCCTCTGGAAGCGTGCACGTTGAAATCGCGCCGGGCCAAAGCCCCCCCGACGTGCCGGCGCGCGCGGTTCGGGGATGGCATTGGCAAGAGCGCAGCGCCAACCGTCTGGAGATCGCGCTTTCCGGGGAGAGGGGGACGGGCGGCGGCTGGCTTGTCCTCGGCGAGCCGTTCGCCCGCGGATGGCGATGCCGGGTGGATGGTCGTCCGACCGAGATCCGCGTCGCGGATACGCTGTTCCGAGCAGTTCCGGTTCGGGATGGAGACCGGACGGTGGAAATGCGCTACTGGCCGCCGGGCTTGACGTTGGGCTTGGCAACGGCGGGCCTGACGTTCCTGGCGATGCTGGCGCTTGTCTTTGCCGAAAGGAAGACGGGACGCCAGCGCCTGGAAGCCGCTGTTGAAGGGAACGCGAGATTGTGTTATCGCTAAGGGGATGCCGACCGCTCATTGGAAGGCAGAGCCCGGGAACGGAGGTTCGGGAAAAGAAAATGGGATCAACTCACTCGTCGGTACGCTCCAGCGGATCGAAGCAGTTTGCCGTTGCGCGCGCCCTCCGGGGGGACGCGGTCATGGCGGGAGCAGCAAGGGCTTGGCGAGCGGCGCTGCTCCTTGTCGCGATCGCGCCTTCTCTGGTTGCCACGGCGCCGGCTGCCACCCTGGATCTGCTGCCGATCCTGACCGCAGGCGGGACGACGGTCACCTTGAACCCCTCGAATAGCTACACCCTGGGGGTTGAGCACCGCGTGACGGCAAGCAAGACGATTCTCGGCAACGGCGCCACGATCCAGGCGCAGGGTCCCCTGGGCGCCACCGGCAGCGGAGTGACTCTGACGCTGGACAACTGCGTGATCAACGGCTCGGGCTGGAGCGCCACCGCGGCGGGCGGAGGCAGCAATCTTGTCCTGAGAAACAACTGCAGGCTCTCATGTTCTTTTCCGGACGGCGCAGGCGTCTACGTTGACCAGTCCTCGCTCACGGCTCAAGCCACGGAAATCACTTCGAGCGACACCGGCGTGAACGCGGTGAACTCCACGACGAACCTCCATGGAGCAACCATCACCAACTGCTTGTTTGGCGCGCTGGTCACGGGCGGCAATCTCACGATTGACCAGAGTTCGAGTCTGTCGAGCTCGGGTACGGGCGTGGGCATCGGGACCTCGGGCGGAGCGACGGTGACGGTCAGCAACAGCAGCCTGAGCGGCTTCGACATCGCCGTGAACCTCCAGCAATCGACGGGGGCCTTCCACGCGATAACGGTGACGGACAGTCCTTTCGGCATTCAGGCCGTGGGCGGCAGCGCGACGGTCGACCAGAACAGCGATTTGACGTTTTTCGGCAGCTGCTCGCAGGTGCCGGTGGCCGTGGGATCCTTGGAGGGGGCGTCGCTCGTGATTCAAAACAGCACGGTCCGGGGCTATGACATTGGGGTGGGAATCTCCGAAGCGACGCCCAAGGGCACGGCGCAGGCGACCGACTGCCGCTTCTTGCAGAACGGCGTGGGGGCGGCGGTCGTGACGGAGGGATGCGACGTTCTCTTCTCGCGATGCCGCGTCATTGACGCCGTCGCCGACGGCATTTACTACTCCAGAAGCACGGGGATCGTGGAGGACTGCGAGGTCATCGGGAGCCTCAACACGGGAGTCACGTTCTGGGGCTGCTCCGGGGGCGCCACCTTGCGAAACACTTTGGTCAAAAACTCGGTCCATCAAGGCGTGGCCGTGGTGGCTGATCCTGACACAGACACTCCGAGCCTGAATGTCCAAATCCTCAACAACACTCTCGTAAACAATACGATCGCCAATATCTTGATTGATGCCGTCTCCACGGCCTTCTTGCAGGGGAACCTTTCCTTGGCGGCGCCCGCGACCGGCGCCCGGCTGGTCGGCACGCAGGGGGCGACCCTGGAGTCCTCGCTGATGGTCGGATGCCAATTGGGAATGGACATGTCCGGGGGCGCCGGCGCCAACATCCGTCTCTCCTCGATGCAAGAGAACTCCGCGGGAGGACTTCTGATTTTCGACAACTCCATCTTGACGTTGCGCCAGAGCATCTTCTGGGCCAATAATCAGTCGGGCGGGGGCGACGTCTGGTCTGTCTTCATCAACACGGGCGCCACCGTCACGGCTAGTCGGTGCACATTCGGACCCGCCGGCGACAAGGGGCTTTTCAACAACGCCGCCACGACCGCCAATGTGGTCGGCAATTACTGGGCGGCGGCGGACGGACCGAGCCTGGCGTGGGAAGGGGGCGGATCCGGCGCCGTTCTGTCCCGGGCGCTGAACGGTTCAACAAACTCGTACCAGCCCTTCCTGACTCAGCCTCCCGTCGAATGCCAAGTCAAGCGAAGCGTTTTTCGGCCGTCCGGGGGCAAGGCAACGTGGGACTCCGGTCTGGGCGTTGTCCTCGAGGTAGGCGCCAAGTTCGCAAGCGCGGCGCTGACGGGTGAGACCGCGGGCGTCATGCGCGTCAACGACACGGCGGGTCTCGATTCCATGGGACTGCCCGCGGACGCGCTCCCGGGCCGACTCTACGTCGTATGGGTCAGTTGTCCCTTGCGACTCGACGCCCTGTACGGCCTCCTCAAGTTCCAGCTCTCCTTGCCCGCGGGGAACTACCAGCTCCAGCGACGCACTCCCAGCGGCGGGTGGGCCAATGAGACGGCAAGCTATGATTCGGTCTCCGGGATCCTCACCTACGCCCCCGCCGACGCGAACCGGATTAACGGCACGTTCGTCATCACCGGGGTCGCCTTGACCCCCGTCCCCACGCCGCCGCCGACTCCCACGCCGCCGCCGACTCCGGGTCCGTCGCCCACGCCGGGGGATATCGACAATCTGGTCGCCTACTTCTACAACACCGTTCTGGGACGGGCGCCCGAGGCGGGCGCCGTCGATGCGTGGAGAACCGGCTACTTCGAATACGCTCTAAGTTTCAGCATTGACGTGCGCTTCATCCCGCGCGAGATGGGGCGCCTGTTTTTCCTCTCCGAAGAATATGCCAATCGAAGCCGGTCGGATGGGGAGTTCATCACGGACTGCTACCAGACCTTTCTCAAGCGCGACCCGAACTCGACCGAGTTGAACAACTGGCTCAGCGGCGAATGGAACCGCGCTGAAGCCATGACCATCTTCGCGGAATCGCAGGAGTTTGCCGCGTTCATCCAAGGCCTGTTCCCCGGCATGGAGGGGACCGCCACGCGCAACTTTGTCACAACCATGTACATCGGTCTTCTGGACCGCTTGGTCGACCAAGGGGGGCTGATCTACTGGAGCGGGCTCTTCGACGCCGCGAGCGACAAGCGTGCGATGGCCAGACAGATGGTTCGCGACGTGATCGATTCCGAGGAGTTCGCGAGTAAAGAACCGACGAACGCCTTGCGGGTCACGCGACTCTACCGCGCTTTTCTCGGACGTTTCCCAAGCACCAGCGAAGTGACGTTCTGGGCCGGAGAGCTCGATGGCGGCGCCCGCACTCTGGATGACCTGATCGATCTGTTCTCCGCCTCGGAGGAGTTCACGGCCCGTCTGGACAACTTCTTCTGAGCGGCGCGGCTCAGAGGGGCCTTTTCCGCCGCGGAGCTTCCTCCCGCCGTCCCGAGAGAAAAATCCCTTGCAATTGCCGCCGTGCGGCCATAGCTTCGAGACGGCAGGGAGAGCAGCCGGCCGCGAGGGATTCCAAGGGACCCCGGCGGACGGCTCGCCCCCAACATGGAGAAAGAGATTCGGGCCGGCGACCGCGCGGCGAGTCGCTCGACACGGAATCACGAGGAGGATGTCATGTCCGCTTTTACCGCAATATACACTATGGCCGGAATCGGAATGCCCGGCGGCTGGGAGATCGTCATCCTCTTTGCCATCATTCTCATCATCTTCGGTCCGAAGCGTCTTCCGGAACTGAGCCGCGCGATCGGCAGGTCCATCACGGATTTCAAGAGGGGGATGCGCGACATCAAGGAAGATATAGACACGGCGGGAGAGGAATCCGATCTTCAGGTCCCTGAGAAGGGGATTCGTCACCTTGACAAGTCCGACGCCTCTTCCGCCAAGAATGCTGGCGAGGAGAAGGCCGGTGGGGATTGAGCCCTGTGTGAAACGGGGCGGGCCGCCGCGTTCGCAGGACGCGGGCGGGCCGAACTACTGAGGGAGAGAAGCGCTTCCCCGGGGGGGCGAACTGATTGCGTTTCGTGGCTCGGCGTCAGGACAATCCCGAGAAGAACATGTCCTTCCTGGAGCACCTTGAGGAGCTGCGCACCCGCCTCATTCTCTCCCTCCTTTTCCTGGTCGGCGGCTGCGTCGTCGGATTCTTCCTGGCCAGGCCGGTTGTCCGCCTTCTGACCCGTCCCTTCGGCGCCATCGAGCTGAAACGGGACGAGAAAGCCTTGAGAGTGCGCGTTGGCGAGGATGGCCTTCTGCGTGTCATCGGAGAGGTGGACAAGGATCTTTTCGCCGATGTCTCGCCCTATCGAATCCACTTCTATCTGCCGGACAGTCCCGAGGAGGAGGCGCCTGATTTCGTCTGGGGCTACGATCTGCAGAGCCCGGTCTTCCTAAGCCCCCTTGACCCGATTCTCCTTTACTTCAAGGCCACTTTCATTGTTGGTCTGATCGTGGCGCTGCCTTTTGTCCTGCACCAAGTGTGGCTTTTCGTGGCGCCGGGACTCAGGAAAACCGAAAGGAAGATGGTGCTGCCCATTCTCTTGCTCGGCTCGGTTCTTTTCCCATTGGGCGCCGCTTTCGCCTACATGATGATGAGCTGGATTTTGACTTTCCTCCTGAACTTCCAGATTGTGGCTATGAGACCGATGCTCGAGATCTCGCGCTTCGTGAACTTCGAACTGAGGCTCATGATTGGCTTCGGCGTCGTCTTCGAGCTTCCCCTGGTCGTCATGTTCCTCACGGGCATCGGCGTGGTCGAGCCGCGTCAGCTGCGCAAGTACCGTCCTCACGCTATCGTCGGCATCGCCGTCGCCTCGATGCTTCTTACCCCTCCCGATCCGGTTACAATGCTGGCGATGATGGTTCCGCTTATTATCCTCTATGAGTTCTCGATCTGGGCTTCCATCCCGCTGGCGAGAAGGCGCCGGGAGGCCCGCATGGACGATGGTTGATTCAGAGGCGACGATCCGCCGGACGCTCGGCGTCCGGGACTGTGGGAACAGGGGGACGCGTTCCGCAGGAAGCGAGACCTTTTCCAGGAGAGAAGCGGGAGAAGGGGAGACGTGTGAATGGGCGCCGCCGCGGTGCTGACGCGCTGTTCTTTGCCTGACTTCGACACGTGGGTTTCCCAGTGGGTGGGAGACGCGTGCCGGGTGGTCGTTTGCGACTCCCGCGAAGAGGTCCGCGCCAAGCTGTGCCGCGAGAGGCCCCGGGCGCTCCTCATAGATCCTCTGGACATTGAGCCCTCGGAAGACGACGTTCTGCGGGTCGCGCATCAGCTGTACCCGGACCTCCCCGTTGCCTTGATCGCTCCGAGCAATTCGGGCGATTGCTTCGCTTTCCTGAGGATGTACGGGTTGGG
>DATKZW010000264.1:0-2474 GCA_035527775.1 Sumerlaeia bacterium
TGTCAGACACCGTCAGGAGGACGTAGCGTCCCTGTCGAGCCCACGGATGCGTCTGGCAATAAGGGCTGTTGATAAGGATGTTCTCCGTTTCGATGGTGATCCGGCCTCCTTCGGGCATCGCGTCGCGGGCGTTGACGCACAGGTTCATCAACACCTGCTCCATCTGCCCCGGGTCCGCGTTGACGGTCCCGAGGTCGTGGCCGGGAATCACGTCCAGTTCGACGTTCTCCCCGATGACGCGTCGAAGCATCTTGATCAAGTTGGCTACGACCTCGTTCAGGTCGAGGTCTCGGGGCTGCGAGATTCCCCGGCGGCCGAAAATCAACAATTGCCGCGTCAGAGCGGCCGCTCGCTCCGCCGCGACTTCGGAGATCGCCTGACGTTCCACGGCGCCGTGGACACCCAGCGGACGCTCCCCTTCGGGTCGATCGAGGACGTGCGCGCTGAGGTGCGCTCATACCTCGATCTTGCGCGCGAGACCGGCGGCTACATCCTCTGCGGGAGCCAGGAGTTCATCGAGGACATTCCCCTCGACAACATCCTGGCGATGTACGAGGAGAATCAAAAGGCTTGATGCCGACGGACGCCAACCAAGCATTCCGCGGAGCCGGCGATGTCTGCTCACGGAATCTGCCAGTCGGTCACGTTCTTCATCTGCTGCTCCGCCTTGGCCGCTTGCTTGCCCATCTCTTCTATGAGGCCGTCGTAGTTGGGAGCGGCCTCGTCCAGGACCGTTCTTTCCTTAAGTTTGTGGGCGCCTGACGCAGTCGAGGGGTGGCAAGGCTCCCGTCGCTTCCTGAATCTTGAGCATGAAGTCGCGTAAGCCGTGAAACCCGCAAGCACGGCGTTTGAGCGCCTTGATCTTGGAGGCCGGTCAACACGACGACGGGCAGGTCCGGCGCCCGCTCGCGGACCTTGGCGAAGGTGGCCAACCCCGAGCTGTCGGGCAGTCCCAGATCCAGCAGAACGACGCCGATGTCTCCATGCGCGAGCCGCTCCAGTCCGGCTGCCAGGGACTCGGCGGATTGCGTTCGGGACGCGTCTGCGCCTTGCCTGGCGAGCATGCGCCCAGAGAGATCGACCATCGGCGGCTCATCCTCGATCAGCAGAACCCGCAACGAGCCGTCTCGCATGTCTCTACTCCTAGGGGATCCTCTCGAATCTCGCGCGCCCCTGGGAGACTCAGCGGGATCCTCGCAAGGGAGTCGCTTTCCCCCGTCTTCCGCCGGTGGGATGCTCCAGCGCGTCGACGAGCACTCCACTGGTCATCCTCAGGCGCTGGCTCATGGAACGCATGATTCGGAGGAGGACCTTGACCCCAATGGGAGGGTAATCTTCGAGAAGGCTGTAGAAGTTCTCTCGAGTCAGGAGAAGCAAAAGAACGTTCGTCGCGGCGAGGACGGTTGCCGACCGCGGCTCGCCATCGACCAGGGACATTTCGCCGAAGGCCTGGCCGCGTCCGAGGTTCGTGATCTTCTTCCGGGACGAGGAAGAGTCCTCCTTGACGATCGAAACGCGTCCCGCCCCGATGAGGCACATGAATGCCGGGCGGTCTCCCTCTCGAAAGATCTCCTCGCCTTTCGCCACGGCGAAAGCTTCCACGCACCCCGCGAGCAACTCGACTTGTTGCCAGCTCAAGTCCTTCAACCATTGGATGCGGTCGATCAGTTCGCTCCGCTCGCGTTGCGAGAGTCCGGCGCTTTTCAAGCCGCGCGGATCGAGATTGTCGAAGCGTGCCGCCATCGCCCCGGGATATGGGTCCCGCCCCTTCTCGAGAGATCGCAACCCAAGCGAAGGGCGCCTGCGCCTGAAGTTGCTACGAAGTCCCCAGACTTTTCGCCAAACGCTCGGCCAGCTCGACCGCGTCGAAAGGTTTGCTGACGAAGTCGGCGACGTCGAGCCGCTTGCGCCAAAGCTCGTCACTCACCGAACCCGACGACTCGGTCACCCCCGTGATGACCGTGATGGGAGTGTGCGAGAGTCGGCTGTCCTGCTGGATGGCGGTACAGACCTCGTAACCGTTCATTTTCGGCAACACAATGTCGAGAATGACGGCGTCCGGGCGCTTCTTGCGCACCATCTCGAGCCCCGTCGGCCCATCCGAGGCGGTGTGGACAAGCACTCCCTTCGTCTCCAGGGCGGTTCGCATGATCTCCGCCAGATCGGCGTCGTCTTCAATGATGACAACGGATTTGCCCATGAACGGGTCCCTTTCCCTTCAGACGCCCGGCGTGCGCGGACTTCGTTCGGTTCTTCTCTTCCTTGTCAGTTCCTGGGCGGAAAGTAAAGCTCGAACTGAGATCGCGACCGGTTTCGCCGATTCCGCAGGGCGGCAGACCCGTTCCGTGGGACGCGCGCCCGCGGACGTCCCCCAGATCCGGATCTCGCGGATTTCCTTCTTCCGCCCCCCCCCCCCTTTTTCTTTTGACACGCCAACGGGGGAAAGATAGATTCACCCCCGGTAGAGTACTCGC
>DATKZW010000265.1:0-3964 GCA_035527775.1 Sumerlaeia bacterium
GTCGGGCGACCTCAAGGACCCGGCCCGCGCCATCCCGCGCGGGACCCTGGCCGCCGTCGGAGTCGGTTTCCTTGTTTACTTGGCGCAGATCGTGCTTTGCGGAGGGGCGTTCGCGCGAGACGATCTGATACGCGAGCCCTATGGCACTCTTTTTCGCAACGCTCTTCTGGGGACGGGTTTTCTGGTGACTGCCGGAGTCTTCGCCGCGACGCTCTCAAGCGCAATCAGCAGTTACCTGGGCGCCCCGCGGATTCTGCAGGCGCTCTCGCGCGACCCGATTCTCGCATTCCTGCGGCCTTTCGGCCGCGGAACGGGAAAGGACAAGGAGCCACGAAGCGCCCTTGTCATCGTTGGCGTCATCACCTTCGCGGTCCTCATCTGGGCGGGCAGCGAGACGGGAGGTCGCGCCCTGAACGTGGTCGCCTCCGTCATCACTATGTTCTTCCTTTACACTTACGGTATGACCAACCTGGCCGCTTTTGTCGAGGGTTTCGGCGGCAATCCCTCCTTTCGGCCCCGTTTTAAGTTCTTTCATTGGAGCGCCGCCTTGGCGGGCGCGCTCGCGTGTCTGGCTGCCGCCGTTCTCATCCACTGGATTGCCGCCGCAGCGGCCATTCTCCTGGTCTCCGCGTTGTACTGGGTCGTTCGGATGCAGGGCCTGCGAGCCACGTTTGGCGACGCGCGGCGCGGATTCGTCTACAGCTCGATCCGGCGCAACCTGCTGAAGTTAGCCGAGATGGACGTCCATCCGAAGAACTGGCGGCCTACGGTCCTCGTCTTCTCAGGCAAGCCCCGTTCGCGCGACACGCTTGTCAACTACGCGGCCTGGATGGAGTCGGGACGCGGGATACTTCTGTTCGCCGACGTCCTGGAGGGGTCGCTCGAGGATTTCGGCCCTCGCCTGCCCACGCGCGTCCAGCAACTGCGGGAGTACTGCGAGGAGAAGGGGATCGAGGCCTTTCCCCACGTCGTCGTCGCTGAGGACGTCGACCAAGGCATCTCGATGCTTCTACAGGCGGCTTCCGTGGGCCCCATTCGGCCCAATCTGGCTGTTCTCGGATGGGCTTCCGAGGCGGAACGGGGCCCGGCTTTGATGGCCCATTGCAGAACCGCCAGAGCGATGAAGATGAGTGTGGTCCTCCTGCATGACGGGGGCCTTCCGCTCGGCGCGGGACCCAAGCGGATAGACCTCTGGTGGCGCGGGAGGAAGAACGGCGGCCTGATGCTGATTCTCGCCCACCTCCTGACCCAGAACTACGAATTGGCGGATGCAGAGGTCCGCATTCTCCGACAGATTCAGAACGAGGAGGGGCGTCAACCGGCCCACAAGGCTTTGTCGGAACTGATCCAAGCGGCGCGCGTCCGCGCCAACCCCCAGATCCTCGTCAGCGAGCGCTCCTTCGTCGAGATCCTCCAGGCGCATTCCGCAGACGCGGCCTGCGTCATGCTTGGTTTCGAGATCCCCGACAAACAGGATGAGGAAGAATGGCGCCGGCGATATGCGCAGTTCCTCAACGGCATGCCCACCACGATCGTGGTTCATTCCATCGGGGAAGAGGATCTCTTGGCGTGAACGGCCCTGCCGCCGACAAGGGCGCCGCTTGCCGCCGCAACAACACTGACGGACCGAACCGCCCCCGTTGACGCACGGGGCCGCTGCCCGCTCCGCGCCTTCGGCGCTTGCTCACTCCGGCTCATTGCGACAGGCGCTTCGGATGAATCCGCCAGCCGTTCAGTGCGGGTAGTAAACCGGCCCGGGGAGGATGGCGAAGAGATCGCCGTTGCTGTTGGCGCCGTTGGTCGAATCGTAAGGGGTCGTTGCCACGCTCCACGGGGGGTATTCCATGTCTTGGTCGGGGCCCCAACTGCGGATCCAAACTTTCATGGGCCAGTCGACGAGAGGCATCGTCGCGTCCTGAGAGAACCAGTAGTCGCCAACGCCGCTCGGAACGCCTTGCACCTCGAAATCCAGAATGTGGTTTGGGTTATGGCCCTCGAGGATGGAGCGGAAGGGGTCTCTCAGCAGACTGGTGATGTAAGCGATGGGCGAGGTCAGGCGCGCCTGGCGCGCGTCCCACGTGATGTCCCTCCCCGACAGAAACTGGTCGTTCGGCCAGGGGTAGTCGTTGTTGTCCACGCGATAGGCTTCGGCGGCAACGATGAGGGTGCGCGAATCGCTCTTGACGCGCGAGACCTTGGCCCGAACCTGCGCTTCGAGAAAGTTGGGGACGGCGATGGCCGCCAGGATCGCGATGATGGCCACCACAATCAACAGTTCAATCAGCGTGAAAGCCCGTGGCCTTTTCATGGTCTCAGTCCTCCCTGTATGTCCGTCTGAATTCCTCGGGACGAGCAACCGAGTTTGCCTCTTCGCGCGCGCCTCTCGGTTCGCCCTCTTCTCTTCTCTCTGTGACACATCCCGGCGGCAAAGGCAAGCGCATTGCCACAAAGCGCCTATCCCAGAACCTGCGGGCGCCATGCCCAAACTTGTTTGGGCGTGGCGCCCCTTGTAGCCGCCTTCGAAGCGGCGGCCGAGGAAGTCAAAGCCGCCGTGCTGAAGCCGCCGCGCGGAAGCGATCTTTTCCCTTGGACATGGCGCCCGCGCGGTGTATAAGAGGCCAGTAGGAGTTGACAGAGATTTGCGTCGGACGCGGACGTTCGACCCAAGGCCGGGCGCGTCCGTGGCCGGCGCCTCTCGCACAGAGGGGAGGTACGAACGATGCCTTACACGATCGACAGAGTGGACGTTTGGGCGGGGTCGATTCCGGACCGCCCGGGGGGGTTGGCGAAGGCGCTGGATTGCTTGCGAGAGGCCGGGGCGAACCTCGAGTTCGTCATCGCCCGCCGCGCGCCGGACAAGCCGGGAACCGGGGTCGTTTTCCTGGCGCCTATCAAGGGCGCGGCCCAGATCCGCGCCGCCCAGGCCGCCGGCTTGGGCAAGACGGCCAGCCTCCATTCCTTGCGGCTGGAGGGCCCCGACAAAGCGGGAATGGGCGCGATCATCACGGGGGCGCTGGCCGACGCGGCGATCAACCTGCGGGGGCTTTCGGCCGCGTCCATGGGGCGGAAAGCCGTCGTGTATTTCGCCTTCGACAGCGCCGCCGACGCCGCCAGCGCGCGGCGGGTCCTGAAGAAAACGCTCTCCGCCAAGTAGCCCGTCGCGGCTGCTGCTTACGCGCACACGCTCGTCGTTGACGATTTCGCAAGGAAATCGGAAGGGGATCGTTTGCGCCGCGCGGGTCATGAAGATGCGCGCGGACCGCCAAGGCTGCGCGCGGTGGTCTGGGGGAGCGAATGCGCTGTTGACAGAGGTCGGCTTCCTCCTTGAGAATGGTCTTTTTCCGGGGCGGGGAAGGTTGCCTGCGCCTTGGCGCCGAAGGGCGGAAACGGGGATGATCGAGAGCGCCGGCGAGAAGAGTTGCGAACAAGCCTCGAGTCGTTGGGACCGTCTCCCGCCTTGGGAAGGGAAATGCCGCACGTACCGCCTCAAAACGCAGAGGGAGAGAATCGGTTACGTGAACGCCGTCTTCGAAAGCTACGAGTGGATCGCGCGTCTCCGAAGCGAAGACGTCCAGTGCGGCGTTCTGGCAATCGTGGTTCCCGAGGAGTGGGACGAGACGTTCCAGGCCGTTGTGCGCGCGCTGGCTTCTGAGGTTGAGATGGAGTTTCTCAGTTGACGGGAGCGGGGGAAGACGTTCCGTGAACGACAAAGACAAGGGACAATTCGCGACGAGCGTTCTGTTTTGGATGGGCGTGGCGTATATGACCGTCGTCGTCTATATCATGACGCCCTACACCCATCAGCTCGACGACATCAAGGTTGCGATGATCCACGCGCTCGGCCCGGGCGTCATCGTGACGTATCTCGGGTTCCTTGCCCTCGGCATGGTTCCCCTCCCGCGGCGGACGGTGTTGATCCCGCTGGGCGGTTACTATCTCACGATCGCCTTGTCGGCCGCCCTTT
>DATKZW010000266.1:0-9628 GCA_035527775.1 Sumerlaeia bacterium
TCCTTGCGGCCGATGGAACGCCGGCTGGAGAGACGGTTCTTTTGGGGCCCTTGGCGTGGCCTTTGGGTCTGGTGTTCCTGACGGCGTTCCTGGCTTGCTGTTTCAGCATGGCGCCGGAATTCAGCTGGCACGAACTGCGCTCGCAGCTTCTGGAATTCGCCCTTGTCTACCTGGCGGCCGTGAATCTGCTTGGCCACCCGGCGTGGCGGCGGCGCGTCGTCTGGGCTCTCTTCGTCGCGGGTGTCGCGTCGGCGTTCATGGGGGTCGCCGGGTATTACGGCGGCTTCAGCGGATACTTCCAGGGCTCGGGCGCGAAAGCGGGGCGCGCTCTGGGTTCGCTTGTCTCCTACACGCGCAGCGCCATGTATTTCATCCTTTGGGTTCCGGCAATGGCGGCCTTGCTTCTTCACGGCGGCGGTCGCCCCGCCAAAGGCGGCGTTCGCAAGGGGTGGCTCCGGATTGTCCTCGCCGCGGGGATCGCGCTGGCCTGGTGGTTCCTGCTCCTGAGCTCGACCCGGGGCGCCATCGGCGTGACGGCCGTCGCGTGCGTCGGTCTGGCCGCCGCGCGGCATTGGAAAGGGGCGGCAGTCGCGACCGTCCTGCTCCTGGCGACGGCGCTGGTCCTGCCGACCTCCCGCGCCCGGCTCGCCGCGAGCATCCGCGACGTCTCGGACTTGGATCAACTTCTCTCCAAGCGCCTGGACTTGTGGAAAACGGGGGGGCGCGTCGTGCGCGACCACCCGTGGGTGGGCATCGGATACGGCTCGGACATTTTTCAGGAGGACGCGGTCAAAGCGGTTTACCCGCTGGTCAATTACAAGGACCAGCCCGACACGCACATGTTCTACCTCCAGGCGGCGTGCGAGGGCGGCGTGCCGCATCTGCTCGCCCTGCTTCTCTTTTTCGGCGCATTCCTCGTCCTGGGGGGGCGCGCGCTGCGGCGAACATGGGCCGCGGGTCCGGGGCTGGATCGCGCGATCCTGCTGGGGACGCTGACGGGCGTCGCCGCCATGCTGGTCTACGGCCTGGTCGGGCATTTCCACGAAACGCGCGTCGCGCTCGTGATGTGGTATCTCGTCGGACTCGGGTGCGCCGCCGCATTCTCGGCGCCGGGCGTCAAAGACCAAGAAGAAGGAGTGAACGGATGACGGAGAGAAGGAACGAGTGGAAGACGAGCCATTCGGATCTCGAAATCCTGCGCGGCTTGGCGCGGCGCAAGCTCGAGACCGCCAACGACCCCGTGAACGCGGAGCGTCGGCGGCTCTGGTACGCCCACGACGAGGGGCGCGCCGAGCGCCCCCTGGTCCTCTGCGAGTCCGGCGTCGCTTACGGCGAGATGCCCGAGCACAACACGCTGCGTTGCGAGGCGGAATGGGCGCGCGGGCTTGAGAACGGCCTTCGCTTCGAGATCTTCCAGTTCGAGCAGATCCGCGACGATCACGTCGTCGAGCCTTACGTGAACTGCAACTGGAAACTCGAGGTCAGCGACTACGGCGTTCAGGCGCGCCAGGAGTACGCCCCCCGCGTGAGCGGCAACGTCTCGAGCCGACGCTGGGACCACCCGATCAAGGACATCAACGCCGATTTCGACAAGCTCCATCCGCGCGCCTATTCGGTCGATCGCGACGGCGCGCTGGCATGGAAGGCGCATCTCGAAGAAGTCTTCGAAGGCGTTCTCCCCGTCCGCATCCGCGGCGGCTTCTGGTGGACGGTCGGCATGACGTGGGCGGCTATCGACCTGATCGGGCTCGAGAACCTGATGCTCTACATGTGCACCGAACCGGCGGGCCTCCACCGGCTGATGGCGTTCCTGCGCGACGATCATATTGCCTTCATCGAATGGTTCGAGCGCGAAGGCCTGCTTACTCTGAACAACCAGAATGACTACATTGGCTCGGGCAGCATGGGCTACTCGCGCCGACTTCCCGCGCCGGATAGGAAAGACGACGAACCCGCGCGCTTACGCGATATCTGGGGGCTGTCGGAATCGCAAGAAACCGCCTTGGTGGGGCCCGGCCAGTTCGAGGAATTCGTCTTTCAATACCAACTCCCCGTCATCGAGAAGTTCGGCGCCATCTATTACGGCTGCTGCGAACCCGTCCACAATCGCTGGAATTCGCTGAAGAAGATCCCCAACCTGCGGCGCGTGTCGGTCGCGCCGTGGTGCGACCAGGAGTTCATGGCCGACGCCCTCGGGCGCGACATCGTCTTCTCGCGCAAACCGAACCCCACCCTCATCAGCACGGAGCATTTCAACGAGGACCTCATCCGCGAAGACCTGCGCGAGACGTGCCGGATCGCGCGCGACTGCAATCTCGAAATCATCATGAAAGACGTCCACACTCTCTGCGGCGAACCCCAACGCGCCGCCCGCTGGGTCGAGATCGCGCGGGAAACGATCGACGAAGCGACGTGAGACAGCGCGCGAGTCGCGCCGCGCGAAGCGAAAGAGGAAGCGACGCGAAAGGTGGCGGGAGAGGCGGAGTGCTTGGGGGGCTCCTCGCCCCCCATGCCCCCTCGGCCCGCGGCGGCGGGCGGCGCAGAAGCGTTCGCGCCATTCTGCGAATGGCGCAAACGAGCCCTTGCCTTCGGCGAATGGCCGTTCCCCAACCGGACATCGGGAGTCGGAGCGGAATCGGAGACGGCCTCCCACACAAAAGCAAGCGTGGGGCGGGGCGCGCCCCACCAGACCGGCCCAAGACACCAGACCCACCCAAGAAAAGGTCCGAACTCCAGGAGTAGGGCGCATACCCGACGCCGCCGCTGTGGCGCCGTGAATGTTCCCCGCGGTTCTTCAGCGGTCGGCGCCTGTTGGTCTCGCGCGTTCGCGGTCGGTTGAGAACCGGCCTTGTCTCGGAAGTAAGGCCGAGTGCGAGAACCGAGCGCGAGGTCGAGCTCGAGCAGGAGGGAAACCCGGATCGCGACAAGTTGCTGTTGCCGCGCGCTGGGTCAGCGGGAGGGCTCGGAGGGACGGAAGGGGCGGCGGGATTCGTAGCGCTTCAGCCGCTCCTCGGCTTCCTGGACGGCTTCGGGGGGCGCCCCGGCGCCGCGGAGGATCTCTGCGGCCCTGCGGGCGGTCTGCTGGGCTTCTTCGAATCGGCCCGCCGCGGCATAGGCGGCGGCGAGCGTATCGAGAAGGTCGTAGCGCTCGTCGCCCGGCGTCAGCCGGACCGCGCGAGTGGCCAGTTCGACGGCCTCCTTGCCGTTGAAGATGTCGTCATCGTCGCTCGTTGCGAGGATCCATGCGAGGCTCATGAGCGGCTCCGCCCAGTCCGGCGCGGCCTGAATGGTCTTGCGCAAGTGCCCGACCGCCTGGCGAACATCGCCTTGCCGCATGTAACAGAAAGCGATCGTGTAGTGGGAGGGCGGGTGGTCGGGGAAAGCCTGGAGGACTTTCGAGAGGAGCGCGATCGCGTCGGCGGGCCTGCCTTGCCGCACCAGAGCGTTCGCCATCTCGGGGTACGGGCCAAGCTCTTTGGGATTCTCCTTCAGGGCCGTTTCGACGAGAGAAAGCGCCGCCTCGCCTTTGCCCGCCCTGAACTGCTGCATGGCGCGGAGGAGGAGACCCTCGATCGAGTCGGCGTCAATCTTGGGGAGAGAGGCGGCGGAGGGGCCCATCTCTTTCGCCTTGGCGGCCGCCAGGGCGCCGCGCGCTTGGTCCAGGTTCGGATCCAGTTCGAGCGCCTTCTCGTAGCGCTCGACCGCCTCGTCGAAGCGGCCCTGTTGGTGGCGAACGAGCCCGACGTTGTAGTGCAGAAGGCCCGAATTGGGGTTGAGCCGCAGGGCCTCTTCGCTCTGTTTAGCCGCTTCCTCGACCCTCCCCAGCGCGAGCATGACGCCGGCCAGGTTCGTCAAGGCCTTCTCGACGTCGAAGGAGGGAACCCGCCGGCCTTCCTTCGCGCCTTCCGACACCTTCAGCAGATACGTTGAGTAATGCGAGGCGGCCTCTTCCATCCTCCCCTCGTGCGTGGCGATGGCGCCGAGCGCCTCGTGGAGGGAAACGAGGTGCGGGCGTTGGGTCAGGATCCGTTGACAGATGGCGCGCGCCTCGGGGAAGCGGCCCTCGCGGTCGAGTTCTTTGGCTCGCAGGGTCTCATTCAGCGTGGCGATGAAATCCTTGGCGTCCTCCTGATACTCCTCGCCCTCCATCCGGCCCCCCGCCGCGCCGGAACCGATGTAGCCGAGGCTCTGCAGGCGCGCCAGGCTCTCCGCCCCAAGCACGACTCGATTCTCCCCGTCGAGATCGCGCTCCGCCGTTTCGAGGATCGCCGCAAGATCCCTTTCCAGCCGAGCCGCTTCCACGGGTTCCGACTCGAAGAGGTTTGTCTTCTCGTCCGGGTCGACGGCTAGGTTGTAGAGTTCCGGCTTGAGGGTTTGGATGTATTTCCAGTCGCCGCCGATCACACCATGG
Source organism: Sumerlaeia bacterium (assembly GCA_035527775.1). Classification (GTDB taxonomy): domain Bacteria; phylum Sumerlaeota; class Sumerlaeia; order UBA8349; family UBA8349; genus DATKZW01. The sequence continues at coordinate 4,412 of DATKZW010000266.1, forward strand.
AGCGGGGCGCAACGGTAACTGGTCGGCTCGATCGATTCGCAGTAGTAGAGGGATTCCCACGCCGCGCCCCGCCGGGCGTCGGCGGCCAGGAAAACGGTGAGATCCTCCCCGTCCATATAGTCGGGAATGGGCGCCGCCGGGTCGACGTAGCCGAGAATCGTCGGCGCCAGGTCCACCAACCCCACGCGTTCGTTCACGCGGCGCGGCTCCGTCTGGCCGGGGAACTTAATGACCAGCGGCACTCGCAGGCTGCTCTGGTAAATGAAGAACCCGTGGTCCGCCTCGTCGTGTTCGTAGAGGCTCTCGCCGTGGTCGGCGGTCACCAGAATGAGCGCCGAGTCGAAAAGGCCGAGATCCTTGAGCTTATCGAGGAACGCGCCGACGCAATGGTCCACATAGGCGACTTCTCCCGTGTACGGGTCGTCTCGGTAAGTCGAGTCGTAAGGCGGGGGGGCGGCGTATTCCAGGTGCGGATCGTAGTAATGGATGAAGAGAAAGAAGCGCTCGTCGCGATTCTCTTCGAGCCAGCGAATGGCGACGCGGCTCACCTCCTCCCCCCGCCGCTCGACGTTGCCCCCGTGGACGTTCTCTTTCTTCTCCTCGAAAACGTCGTCGTAGAAATCGAATCCCTGGTCCAGGCCGAACTGCGAGTCGAGAACGAAGGCGCCGATCACGGCGCCTGTCTTGTAGCCGCGCTCCTTCAGGATCTCCGCCACGGTAAGGTTCCCGGCGCTCACTTTGTATCCGTCGTTGTGTCGGACGCCATGGTACGGGGGGATCGTTCCCGTCAGCATGGAAGCATGGGCCGGAAGCGTCATGGGAACGGGCGAGCTGACTTCGGAGAAGAGAACGGCCTGCTCGGCGAGGGCGTCGATGTGGGGGGTCGTCTTCCCCGGATGGCCGTAACAGCTCAGGCGATCCGCCCGGCAGGTGTCGATGCTGATGAGTATGACATTGGGATTGGGGACCTTGCGGATCTTCGTCCGCCCCGTCTGACATCCCCCGAGCCAGGCGGCGAAACCAAGCACGCCGGCAAGAAGCGCGCACGCCGACCAACGTTTCAGGCGGAGTGGTTTTTTTCCTCGCATGGGTACAAGCGACTCCTTTGTGGACCGCGGTCTCCCCAGACGGCGCACGGGTTGATCGTGGGGAGCGATCTCGGGACCGAGAGCGGACCGCCCGTCGGAGACGGCCTCCCACGTTGCGACGCAGGGCGCTCAGACTCAGAACGCCTTGCCTTGCGCTGACACGTTCGTGTCCGAGCGCGGCGTCTTCTTCAGGGCGTTCAGTTTGCCCGCCAGGAGCCTGCGTCTCATGCGCGGCATGCGGTCGACGAACAGCACGCCGTCGAGGTGGTCGATCTCGTGCTGCACGCACCGCGCCTCCATGCCCTCGACGCGGCGTTCGTGTTGTTGCCCCGATTCATCCTGGTAACGGATCTCGGCCGCCACGGGGCGATACACTTCCCCCTCGATTCCCGGCAGACTCAGACATCCTTCCATCACGGAGGAGTCCTCGACCGACTCCCACGCGAGCGCGGGATTGACGAGGACCTTCAGGTTCCGCTCCTCTTTCGGTTCGCCGCCCTCCTCGTCGATCCAATCCACGTCGAGAATGAGAAGACGCACGTTCTCCCCGACCTGCGGCGCCGCTAGGCCGATCCCCCGGGCCTCGTACATCGTTTCGGCCATGTTGCCGATCAGGCGTTTGAGATCGCCGTCGAACGTCTCAACGGGTTTCGATATTCGCTTCAGACAGTCGTCGCCGTAGATCTTGATCTGCAGAGGCGCCATAACGCGCCTATTATCCCGGGCGTCGGGCCTTCGCGCAAGGCCGAAAACGCAGGCCGAAAACGCACGGCTTCCTTCGCCGAGCGCGTCTTGGCTTTGCTCTCAGGCTCAGGCCCGAAGGACCGACACATCAGGAGATCCCGATGAGACTTCGCGCCCGAATTCCCTTGTGCGGGCGGAACAAGGCGGTAGAATCTCTCCCACGGAACGATTCCTGACGGTCCGCATGCGAGACGTCAGACGACGTGGGAGGAAGAACGATGCAAAGGAAATGGGCGCCGCTGTCTTTACTCTTGCTCGTAGCGGGACCGGGCGGCCAAGCTTTTGGGGAAGGAAGCGCCAACGCGGATTGCCCGATCTTCCCGATCCCGAAGGTCTACCGGGACAGCGGGAAGACGGCCCGCCTTGCCAAGCCGGACGGCGCCGCGATTGTGATCGGGTCGAAGGCCACGGAACCCGAGCAGTACGCGGCGGAGCGCTTGCAGTTTCAGATCAACCGGCTGGCCGGGCGCAAGGTCCCCATCGCGACGGAGGAGAGGATCCCGAAGAGCGCGAAGCAGATCTTCCTGCTGGGGCAGCGCTCGACCAACGCGCTCCTCGATCGCCTTTGCGGGAAGAACAAGATCGATCTGAGCGAGGAGTCCCCCGGCCACGACGGATTCGTCATAGAGATGTTCGAGGACGGGAAGAGGCAGATCGTTCTTGTCGGCGGCAGCAATGCGCGCGGCGCGCTGTATGGCCAGTATGCCCTCTACGATCTGATGAGAAAAGAGAAGGAAGAGGTCGTCTTCCCGATCGTCTCGATTCGCGATTGGCCGAGCATTCGGTGGAGATCCTGGTGGTGGGACGACCCGCGGACCTATCTCCGTCCGGGAACCCTCGACGCTTACGCGCGCGCGCGGATCAACATGACGCAAATTGAGAATCACCCGCCCAACGTGTGCACTCCGGAGAACATGGACGAGTACCGCGCCATCATGCAAGAGATCCACCGGCGTGGGATGTTCGCGTACGGAATGGTCACTTGCGCGGTCGCCGACAATGAGCACGACGAAGTCTTGGAAGCCTGCCGGGAACTCGTCGACGTCGGCGTGGACGGTCTCTACATGCGCTTTGACGACGCCGGCCCGGGCTCCAATCCCGCCGCGTTGGTGAAGCGCATTCTCGCCTTCGCCGCGGAACACGGAATGACCGGCGAGAAGGTCGCTTTGCTCCCTCCCGCCGGCAGCTATGAGAATCCCAACACGGCCTTCAACCGGATGGTGTCGGAAATCGAAGGGTTCAAAGACATTCAGTGGTTTTTCACCAGCGCGCCGAGCAAGAGATTGGGGGACCTCACACGGAGCCTCGGGCTCTCCATCAAGCCCGCGTGGTGGCACAACTGGCCGATGGAGGACATCGGTTTCCCCGTCGATCCTCAAGGGAAGGAGTGGCAGTTCTACTACTACCGCGTTCTGCTGCCGCTGAAACACGGCTGGGGACAGCCGACCTTCGAGGACCTCCGCGATGCGCCGCAATACATCAACATCGCCAGCGTGCCGGTGCGATCGAAGCCGGAATACCTGACGGCGGAACTGGGGCTCTGGGCCTGGGACCCCAAGACGTTCGACTGGTCGAAGTTTCGCCTCGCGACCTACGGATACGTCTTCGGCCGGAGCCAGGCGGAGGCCGCGCGCGGGTTCGACGACGCGCTGATCGAGCTGCGCAAGCTGTTCCGCCATCGCTGGCGCAACTGGTACGAGCACGGATGGGCCCTGATCGACAGGAACGACAAGGGGAAGGCCCTCGAGATCGTCGATCGCGCGGAAGCGCTGCTCGGAGAGATCAAGAAACGAGCTCTCGCCGAGACATCCCTGGATCCCGACCGCTGCCAGGACGGCTACCTGGAGCCGATGGAACGGGCGGTGCGCTTTGCCCGAAAGCAGGCGTCCGTCGAGTTCCCCGAGTACGTTGTTGCGCCGAAGGTGCAGGATCGAAACGCAAAGGCCGAGCAGATCCTGGCCGACAAGATGAGCGATTGGCTCATGCAAGGCGAGACGGAGAAGGCCAAAGCCTATCTCGCGGACGTCGCAGAGAAGATGGAACCGTTGTTCGGCCCCTTTGAGGAAGAGATGAAAGACTCCCAGTTCACGAAGGAGTACGTCGAACAGTGGCGGAAGATGCTCGACTTCGACTACTGGCGCGAGGACGTCGACCAGCGGATCGGCCAGATCGTCGTGGACGTGCGCCGCGACGGCAAAGGAATGGTCACGATCGAGACGAACGCGAAAGAGGCGCAACTGCTCTACACATTCGACGGCACGGCGCCGGGCGGATCGTCCGAACGCTACCGCGAGCCGTTTCCCTTCGAAGGGCAAGGGGTCATCAAGGCGATCGCTTACTTCCCCGCCTCCGGCATCGCAAGCAAAGTCCGCGAACGACACTTCGGCATTCCGAAGGGGAAGTGGAAAGTCGTCTTCGTCGACAGCGAGGAACCGCCCAACGAAGGAGCGGCCCTGGCCATCGACGATGATCCCAATACGATCTGGATCACCGAGTGGCGGTTGAAGACGCCGCCGCATCCGCATGAGATCCGGATCGACCTGGGCGAAACGGCCGAGATCGAGGGATTCGGATACCTCCCGCGGAAGGGAAACCCCAACGGCACGATCGAGGACTACGAGTTCTACGTCAGCCCGAACGGGAGCGATTGGGGGGCGCCCGCGGCAAAGGGGGAATTCACGTATCCTGACGGCATCGGTTATCGGAAAGTGTCGTTCGAAAAGAGCGTCTCGGGACGTTACGTTCGTCTTGTCGCCCTGTCGGAGAAGAATGGGCGCCCCTGGACTTCCGCCGCGGAGATCGACGTGTTCAAGGAGGAGTAAAGGCGTCTGTCGAAATGGGCTTGACCCGCTGGAACGAGCCGGGCGTGAAGAGCGAGTTTGCTTGCCTTGAGAGCGATCCCCTGGCGCGTTTCCCCGTGCGCGCCTCCCTCTCGGCGACGGCGTCTGAGTCAAGACAGATACCCACGAAACCATCTACGGTTCGAATGGCTGGGCCTACTTCGGGGGCCCTTCCATTCCCGAAGACGGAGCTGTGGGGCCCGTGTCGCTCGGTTCTTGACGGCGAAGCGTGAAATCATGCTTGCCGGGGCTATAAAGATCTCCGCCGTCACCCCAGCCCTTGCCCTCACTGACGTAGCCGTCCTTTTCCGCTCGCATGGCCCGGATCCAGGGGACTCCCAACCGGATCTCATAGTGACCGGCTCCGTCCGTACGGCCTTCGGTGAAGGAGTGGGTGTCGCCGTACCCATCCCCCTGAAGGAGCGCGAAGGCGACCGAGATCTTCGCTTCCGCAAGGGGCTTTCCCTCCTCGTCTCGGACCTCCCCGTAAACGCGGAACGGTCTTGCAAGAGCAACGCCGATGCCGACGGAGACAGGTTCCGTCG
>DATKZW010000267.1:0-3408 GCA_035527775.1 Sumerlaeia bacterium
TCCTTTCTCCAAGGAGGTCAGCCAATCAGATTGGAGGGGACATTTCTAATGTGGCCGCAAGGGGACATTATCATTGTGGCGCGACACGGGCGAACATCTTCCTTGATCTTTCCTCCTCCTTCGCCGATTATCGGGAACCGCGGGGCACAAGCAAGAGCCTCCGCTTGCACCGAATGAACCCCAAAACCGGACAGGGAGAACCAGCCATGAGAACGCTTCGACTGCCAGCCATTGCCGCGCTGATTTCTTGTGTGTTCCTCTGCGCCTGCGCAGAGGAAAAGGAAGGCGAAGTAAAAGAGGAGAAGAAACGCCACAAAATCGCCGTTATCCCTAAGGGCACCGCGCACATCTTCTGGAAAACGGTCCACGCCGGAGCGGCCAAGGCGGCCAAGGAGCTCGACGTCGACATTATCTGGATGGGGCCTCAGAACGAGGACGACCGCGTGCAGCAGATCCAGGTCGTGCAAAACTTCATTTCGCGGCGCGCGGACGCCATCGTCCTGGCCCCCCTGGACGACGTGGCCTTAGCGGCCCCGGTGAGAACGGCCGTCCAGCGCAACATCCCGGTCGTGATCATCGACTCGGATCTGAAGGCCGAAGAGCAGAGCAGCTTTGTGGCCACGGACAACCGTGAAGGAGGCCGTCTCGGGGCGCGCCGTCTCGGCGAGGTCATGGGCGGCAAGGGCAAGGCCATCATGTTGCGGTATAACGTGGGCTCGGCCAGCACGCACAATCGCGAAGAGGGCTTCCTCGAGGAAATGCAGGCGAAGTTCCCGGAGATCGAGCTCGTCTCCACGGATCAGTATGGCGGCGTGACGAAGGAGTCGTCGATGCAGGCTTCGCAGAACCTGCTGACGAAATACGGGGACGACATTCAGGGCATCTTCTGTCCCAACGAGTCGAGCGCCTTCGGCATGCTGCGGGCGCTGCAGAACTCCGGCTACGCGGGCAGAATCCACTTCGTCGGTTTCGACACGAGCGAGGGGCTGCTCGACGGTCTTCGCAAGGGCCACATCGAGGGCTTGGTGGCCCAGGATCCCTTTGACATGGGTTACCAAGGCGTGAAAACGGCCGTCGACGTCCTCCAAGGCAAGGCGGTGAGCAAACGCGTCCCCACGCGCCTGGAGATCGTCACGCCGGAGAACATCGATTCGCCGGGAATCAAGGAGCTGATCAACCCGGAACTGGATAGGTGGCTCAAGGCGGAGTAGTCGCGACCGAGTGACGCGTCTTGAGGCGCGGGAGCGGCGATCTCATCTTGATTGGCGCTTTCACGGAAGTTGCCGCGTCAGTTCGCCAACGGACAAACTCCATTGAGCGACGACACCCCTTTTCTTGAACTCCGAGGCATCTGCAAGTCCTTTGGCGCCACACGCGCTTTGCACCAGGTCGATCTGGCCGTGCGGCGCGGCGAAGTCCGCGCCCTCATCGGCGAGAACGGCGCGGGCAAGAGCACGCTGATGAAAATCCTGAGCGGCGCTTACCAGGCGGACGCCGGAACGATCCGTCTGAACGGGACGCCGCGCCGGATCGACTCTCCCCTGGCGGGGCGCGCCCACGGCATTGCGATGATTTACCAGGAACTGACCCTGGCGCCGCACCTCACGGTGGAGGAGAATCTGACGCTTGGCGCCGAGCGGACCGCCTTTGGCTTCGTGCGCCAGGAGCGCGACAAGATCCGCCGCGCCTTGGCCTTGCTCCAACACCCCGACCTCCCGATCGCGGCGCAGGTCCGCTCCCTTCCGATCGGTCTGCAGCAAGTGGTGGAGATCGCGCGCGCGCTGATCAGCAACGCCCAAGCGATCATCATGGACGAGCCCACGAGTTCCCTCTCGGCCGCCGATACGCAAGCGCTCTTCAACGCGATCCGACGCCTGCGCGAATCCGGCATCGCCATCGTCTACATCAGCCATTTCCTGGAAGAGGTCACCGAAATCGCCGATTCCTTCACCGTTCTACGCGACGGCGAAGCCGTCGGCGCGGGCAGCATGAAGGCAACCACCATCCCAGAGATCATCGAGATGATGGTGGGCCGTACGCTTACGGAGATGTTCCCGAGAACCGACCACCAGATCGGAGATCTCCTTCTGCGCGTCGACGGAGTGGATGGCAGCCCCATTCCGCGCGGCGCGTCTTTCGAGCTGCATCAAGGCGAGATTCTGGGTATCGCCGGTCTGGTGGGGGCGGGTCGATCGGAGCTGCTCCGTTGTCTGTTTGGCCTCAAGCGAGCCGATGCGGGGCGCTTCACGCTGGCCGACGGAACGCGGGTTTCCGTCCACGGGATGCACCCGCGGCGCGCTCTCGCCTTGAGGATCGATTTTCTCAGCGAGAACCGCAAAGAAGAGGGACTAGCCACGGGCATGTCGGCCGGCGCGAACACGACTCTCTCCTCCCTTTCGCGTTTCGCCGGCCTGCGGGGCTGGGGACTGGTGAATCTGCGCAAAGAGAAGCAAGCCGTCGAGCGCTGGATCCGCGAGATGCGCATCCGCTGCCAGGGACCGGACCAGCCGGTCAACGACCTGTCGGGAGGCAACCAACAGAAACTCGCTCTTGCGCGGATCCTGGAGCAAGGCGCGGACGTCATCCTCCTCGACGAGCCCACGCGCGGGATCGACGTGGGAAGCAAAGTCGAGATCTTCCGCCTCATGGGACGTCTCGCGTCCGAAGGAAGGGGCATCATCTTCGTTTCTTCATACCTTCCCGAACTCCTCGGCGTGTGCGACACCCTGGCCGTCATGCACCGGGGCGAATTGAGCGGCGCGAAACCGGTTTCGGAGTGGAGCGAGCAAGAGATTATGCGGGTGGCAACATCGGGGGATTAGGATTCGGCCCCCGATTGGGGCAGGGGAAACTGTAAGCCCCGATGGCAGGCGCCATGAAGAATCGTATCGGCAAACTCCTGAATCTCTTCGGTCCGTTTTTCGGGCTTGCCTTTGTCTATTGTTTCTTCGTGTTCTACATGGACCCGGAGACGCGGCCCGACTTCTACTCGCTCTACAACACAAAGACCATCGTCACGCAGGCCGTCATCTTTGGCATCGGCGCCGTCGGCATGACGTTCGTCATCATCAGCGCCGGCATCGATCTCAGCGTCGGATCCCTCGTTGCGCTGGCAACGGTCGTCACGGCCACGGTGCTGAAGAACTACGGCAGCGAGAGCATGGGAGTTTGGATGCCCTTGTGGGGGGCGCTGGCCGGCGTTGCGGCCTGCACCCTCTGCGGCTTGTTGAGCGGCGTGATGATCTCGGTGCTTCGCATCGTTCCCTTCATCGTCACCCTCGGAATGATGCAGATCGTCCGCGGAATGGCCAAGGGGGTCGCCGGCCAGGAAACCGTGGATTGCGACCCGGGGTGGCTGGGCGGCTTGATGGTGGTCGAGCCCCAGCCGGGCGTTTGGCACTCGGTCGC
>DATKZW010000268.1:0-12036 GCA_035527775.1 Sumerlaeia bacterium
CGCTGCGGTCATCGTAGGTGCCCGTATCATACCTCGTCCCGGGGGGGCCGATGAGGGCGTAGGCCCAGATCCACATCTCGTCGACCGGATAAAGCCCCCCGAGGTAGAACTCCAAGTACACCGGCTCGCTTGGGGTCGGCATTTCCTCGTGCAGCCACGGGCCGCTGTTCGCGCCTTTCGTTTGGTAGTGCGAACCGATCTTCCACCCGTGCCAGTAGTACGGGCCCTCGCCGCCGCTAGAGATGGGGTACATGCCGCGGGTGTTGCACAGGTTCCGCTCGTGCCAGGGATAATCCCCCGCGCCCGTGGCGATCCAGGCTGCATCCCCGGGCCACGATCCCGTGTAGTCCCACACCTTCGGGTCGTGAATGAAGAGGGGGTAGTCCTTCTCGTACATGGGAGGGTGGGAGGTGTTGATGTCGAACCCCGTTGGGTCTGGGTAGTCGTAGGCCATGGCGGAAAAGGACAGCACGCCGAAGGCCATGACGCCCAGTACAACAATGATCGTCTTTCTCATAGCTTTTCTCCCTTTTTCACCGCTTCTTTGCTCTCCGAGGAAGGGGCGGATCTTCTCTCCGCGCTTCTCTTTCGGTTCTTGGTCCGCGCGTCCCGGACGCTGTCGCATCCTCTCGGCGCGCGGCTGCGGCCTTGGCCCAAACCAGAGCCGCTCAAAATGCACCCGTTGTTTCTCTCACCTCCTTTCCGCGTCAAGAATAATGAAGACTCCGGCTGCGCGACCCTCCGCAGATCAGGAGACTTACGGGCGCTCACGCCCCTCGCAAAGAGGACAGAGCGCGAATTCCCTCACCTTCTTTCACCACAAACAGACGCCACATAGACGCAGAATAGTCCCCAGCGGGTCCCCGAGTCAAGGGAAAAATCAAAAAAAAGAAGAAAATTCTCGCCCCCCGTCCCGGCCCCCGCCGCCGCCTGGTCGCCGCCTCTGTCGCGACCGCGACCGCCTCGTCTCCGCCGCCTCGCCGCGACGCCGGGTCGGCGCTCCGTCCACGGGGTTTACCGCGGACAAGGCGCGGGGATCGCGGCCCCGCGAAAGGTTGAGGATAAAGGCCTCGGGTCTTAAGGATGTGAGCCTATAGAAATTCTTCCAAGAGCCCCTTGACCCCTGCTATGCCGAAGTTCCCCCCGGGAACATCCTCATTCTAATCGCTAACCCGGATTTCTCACCGTCCCTTGTCTTTCACGTCAACATCGTTGGGGAACGAAGACGAGCGAGCGCCGCAAGTTGCGAAGGTTTTCCCACGCCTTCCTGCGCGTCCTCTTCGCACCAGGCCATGATCTTTTCGCGGCAAAACCCGCTGTCGGCGCGAAGGACGATTTTCACCTTCGGCCAACGCTCACGAATTTGCGCGACGATCCTTTTGATCTCCTCCAGCGCGCCCGCCGCCGCGTCGATGTCCGACGGGCGAAGCCGCGCGCAAAGCAAATCGTCGCCGCAGAAAATGTAAAGCGGGAGATAGCAGTAGCGCTTGTAGTAACCGTGGAAACACTTGCCCATCTGATCGCCGTGCAAGGGATCGTCGGTCGCGTCCAGGTCAAGCACGATTCGTTCAGGCGCCTTGCCTCGGCCGCATCTCGCTTCCGCTCCCTTCGCCAAGTTCCAGTTCGTCAAGATCAGGCCGCCGCTGGGCTTGTCCCAGCGGAGCCATGACTGGTGGCTAAGAGGGCGCGACTTCTTTCCCCCCTCTTAGCCGCCAATCCTTCGCCCGACCGGGGCAAGCCCGGCCCGGGGCGTTCCATGGGCGTCCTCGCCGTAGCGGAGGCAAGATGCGCCCCCTTGCCTCCCTCCACCCCTCGCGCAACCCGAGAAACGCGTCGACGAAAAACCGCGCGATTCTCTCCTTGATCTTCGCTTCGCCTTTCCCTACACTCTGTTCGCACAAGGCGGCCTTTCCGTGTTCTGTGTCTCATTGATAATAAAGACCTTAGCACAGAAAGCAGCCCTTGTCTAGTCTTTTCTGTGAGAAATCCGGGCTAGACGCGCCGAGTGGGTTCGCGCGGTTCCCGAACCCGCGGCTTGAGCGGGCTTGGTTTGCCGGTACGGGGGCCGGGTCTTCACTCTGCACTCTCAACGCGAGGACATGGACATGAAACCGTTCAAGAGGAAGTCCGTTTGGCTGTTGGTCCTGGGTTTTCTTATGGGAGGAGACGTCATGGCAGCGAAAAGCAGTCCGCAGATGCGGCTTTGGTACAGGAATCCGGCGAGCAACTGGGAGGAGGCCTTGCCGGTGGGCAATGGGCGGTTGGGGGGCATGGTGTTCGGGGGCGCTCGGAACGAACGCATCCAATTGAACGAAGACACGGTCTGGGCCGGTCCCCCCGTGCCTGAGGACCGGGTTGGCGCCCACGAGTCCATCGCCAGGGCCCGGCAGCTTCTCTTTGCGGGCAAGTACGCCGAGGGGCAAGAAATCATCCAGAAGGAGGTTCTGGGGCCGCGCATTTCCCCCCGCAGCTATCAGACCCTCGGCGATCTGCATCTGGCTTTTGAGGTCGGCGAAAACGTCACGGACTACCGCCGCGACCTCGACCTCGACAGCGCCGTCGCCGCGACGAGGTTCCGTGAGGGCGGCGTCGCCTACACGCGAGAAGTCTTCTCCAGCCCCGTCGACCAAGTTCTGGTCGTTCGGTTGACGGCCGACAAGCCGGGGCGGATCTCCGTCGAGGTGAAGCTCGATCGACCGGCCGATTTCTCGACGGAGGCCATTGCGCCGGATCGCTTACGGATGTGGGGCCAGGCGAGCCACGAAGGGAAACACAAAGGGGTGCGGTATGAGGTCCAGATCGTTGCGAACGCGGAAGGCGGAGACTCGAGCCTTCGCGAGGAGACACTCGTTGTCCGGAACGCCGACGCCGTGACGTTCCTGTTGGCCGCCGCCACGGACTACAACCACAAGGACCCCTATAGTCCTCTCGAGAGGGACCGAAGCGAAGCTTGCCGGGAACAGCTCGCCGCGGCCGCGGAGAAGAGTTTCAAGGCCCTGCGCCGCGATCACGTCGCCGAACATCGACGCCTCTTCCGGCGCGTGGAACTCGAGCTCGGCGCCTCCCGAGCCGTCGATTCTCCCACGGACGAACGGCTTGAGGCGCTCATGAGGGGCGCGGAGGAGCCCGGCGAGAGCCTCGGCCCGCGGGCGGACGATCCCCAATTGGCGGCGCTCTACTTCCAGTTCGGTCGCTACCTCCTGATCTCCTCCTCTCGCCCCGGATGCATGGCGGCCAATCTCCAAGGCATCTGGAATCATCACATCGAGGCCCCCTGGAACAGCGATTACCACATCAACATCAACGTCCAGATGAACTACTGGCCCGCGGAAGTGGCGAATCTCTCCGAGTGCCACGAGCCGTTCTTCGACTTGGTCGAGGGTCTCCGCCAGGCGGGACGCAAGACGGCGCGCGACGTTTACGGCTGCCGGGGATTTGTCGGCCACCACACCACGGACGCGTGGCGGCATACGAGTCCCTTCGGCAACGCGGAGTGGGGGATGTGGCCGATGGGCGTGGCGTGGTGCAGCCAGCATTTCATGGAGCGCTTCCGCTTCACGGGCGACGAAGAGTTTCTCGCGCGGCGCGGCTATCCGGTCATCAAGGAGGCCGCCGAGTTTCTTCTGGACTGGCTGGTTGAGAATCCCAAGACGGGCCGGCTCGTCTCCGGGCCCTCCAGTTCGCCCGAGAACCCCTTCATCGCCCCTGGGGGTCAGCAAGTCTGCCTTTCCATGGGGCCGGCGATGGACCAGGAGATCATCTGGGACACGTTCACCAACTGCATCGAGGCGGCCGAGGTCCTTCACATCGAGGATGACTTCGTTGCGAAAGTGCGGGCCGCCCGGGCGAAGCTGGCGCTGCCCCGGATCGGCTCCGACGGCAGACTGATGGAATGGAGCGAGGAGTTCGAGGAACCCGAGCCGGGCCACCGCCACATGTCGCATCTGTTCGGCGTGCATCCGGGGAGGCAGTTCACGCCGCGCCGCACGCCCGAGATGATCGCGGCCGCCCGCAAGTCCATCGAGTACCGCCTTGCGCACGGGGGCGGCCACACAGGCTGGAGTCGCGCGTGGGTGATCAACTTCTGGTCTCGCTTCCACGACGGCGAGAAAGCGCACGAGAACGTCATGATGCTGCTGAGGAAATCCACCTTGCCGAACCTCCTCGACAACTGCCCCCCTTTCGTGATAGACGGCAACTTCGGCGGGGCGGCCGGGATCGCCGAGATGCTCCTCCAGAGCCATGACGGCGAGATTGAACTTCTCCCCGCGCTCCCTGCGGCGTGGTCTGAGGGAAGGGTCAAAGGCCTTTGCGCCCGTGGCGGGTTCGAGGTAGACTTTGCCTGGAAAGATGGAGAGCTGCGCGCGGCGACCGTCCGCTCGAAGTTGGGGAGGACGTGCCAACTCCGCTACGGAGGCAAGCGCGTCGAGTTCAAGACTCGGGCAGGGGGCGAATGCCCGGTGGAAGGCCTTTTCTGAAACCGTGACTTGGCCCGCCCGATCCCGGGGTCAGGCGGACATGGCCAATGCGACGCCGCGACCGGCGGAAGCGGCGGCGGCTTTGTCGGTGCGCAGGCGGGCGGCGTCGGCCCGGCGGATTTCCTCCGCCTCGGGGCTCTTGGCTGCCTCGCGCCAGCCGTCCAGGAGAATGCGCAGGCTGCTCTTCACCATCTGGAGCGGCTCGACGTCGTTGTTGCGGTTCGCCTCCAGCATCTGTTGCAGATGAAAGTTGTAGATGCTGAAAAGATCTCCGGCGAGCGAGCTCGGCTGGCTGTAATCCAGGGAATCGGAAAGGGCCATCACCACGTCCGCGGCCTTTCGGATCGTCTCGCGCCGTTTCTCCGCGTTGTTTGCCTCGATCGCTTCGATCGCCTGCGCCAGGTACGCCAGGACCCCCTCGTAAAGGGCAATCACCAAAGCGACGCGGTCGTCGGTGTTGACCTGCGTGGACAGGTACGCGTTTGAGTGGTGCAGAGCCATGGTTCTGGTTCCTCCCTCCTTGGTTGGGACCCCGCTCGGAGTCTCCGTTGGCGCTGCCCGACGGTCGCGGGCTTGTGCGGGACAGCCTCCGGCTATCTTTGCAGGAGATCGAGCGCCATACGCGGAATGATGTTGGCCTGCGAGAGAATCGCGATGCCCGCCTCCTGAAGAACCTGGGCTTGAGTCAGCTTCGTCGTTTCCACGGCGAAGTCCGCGTCGCGAATCCGCGAATCCGAGCCCATCAAGTTCTCGATGCTCACCATCAGGTCCTCGATCGTCTGATTGAGTCGACTCTCCAAAGCCCCGAGAGCCGCACGCCGCTCGAGCAGTTGCTGAAGAGCCACGTCCACCGCCTCGAGGGCTTGCTGGGCGCGGTCGACGGTCGCCATCTGGATCGAGTCGATGGCCGTCGTCGGATCGATGAAGGTCGTGGCCTGGCCGGCGGCGAAACCGATGAGACCCAGGGTCCCGCCCACCTGGATCGTTTTGGGACTGGTCAGCGTGACGGTTCCACGGACAACCGTGTTGACGTCGCCATTAGCGGCGAGAAGCCCGAGCTCGTCGCCCACGCTGCCGATGGTTTGCAGTTGATAGTTCCGTCCGTCCGCCGCCCTGAGAACCAGCTCGCCGCCGGGGCCGCGCGAGGCCTCGACTCCGGTCTGGCTGGTAAAGCCGTTGATGCGTTGGCGCAGGACCCCGTCGGCGTCCCCGGCGATGAAACCCACGGCGCCGATGTTCACGCCGTTGATGATGAGGGCCGTAGCGACGCCATCCAGCGAGCCGCCGAGGATCGCAGCGCCCGTTGTCGAATACGTGGAACGTTCGGCCTTGGCCGTCACGCCGGTCAGCGTGGTGAGGGAGTTGATGGCGTTCGCCTTGGCGATGGCCGAGGCGTCGCCGTCGACGGCCGAAACTCCGTCATAGACCGAAGCGGGGACGGTCTGACCGTCGATCGTCAGGTCGCCCGTTCCCGCGATGGCGGCGGCGTTGACGGTCAGGGCCCCCGTCACGCGCGCCACGCTCCCCAGAACCGAGGAGCGGGCGCTCTCGATCGAGACCGGGATGGATTCGTCGATCCGGGTTCCGACCTGGAGCCGCAGCCCAGTGAACGTGCCGTCCAGAAGGCTCTTGTCGTTGTAGTTCGCCGTGACGGCGACGCGATCGATCTCCTCGATCAGTTGATCCACTTCCTTCTGGATGAGCAGACGCTGTTCGTCGCTCACGGCGTCGCTGGAGGCCTGGATCGCCAGTTCGCGGATCCGCTGCAGCATCTGGGTGACGGTGCTGAGATTCGATTCGGCGACGCTCAGAAGATTCAGCCCTTCGTTGCTGTTCATGAGGTTGCGCTGCAGGCCCGTGATCTTGGCGCGCAGCGCCTGGGAGTTTGCCAGACCGGCGGGGTCATCCCCCGAGAGCGTGATCCGCTCGCCCGAACTCAGCCGCTGGAAGGCCTTCTGGAGGTTGCGATCCGTCCGCAGAAGGTTGCGATTGACGAACAAACTGAAAATGTTCTCGTTGATGCGAATGCCCATGGGGTCTTTTGCCACCTCCGGGGACCCGCCCGCCAAGGACTGACGGGCACGGCAAAAAGGGCGCACCCTTTGCCGCTCTCGTCGGAAAGCGCAAAGGTCATACCAGCGCAAGCGGGACACGGCCTCCATCTGTCGACGCCTGATAAAACAGAGTTTACCGTCCCACTCGCAAGGGCGCCAAGGGGGCTCGCGACCCGGAATTGCAGACTTTTCCCGCTCGTGAAACGCCGCGAGCGGCACGTTTTTCCTGGGAACAAAGCCCGTCCCCAACTGGCGGAGCCCCCGGTCCCCTCCCCGTCTCCGCAAACAAGATTGCGCGCCGGTCTCGAAACCCGTATATAGAGTGCAATTCCGTCCGCCCGGAAGGGCCCGTGCGCGGTCCCGTCGCTTGGGAACGCGCATGCGGGCCTTCCCCGCCGTCGTCGGAGATGTCATGGATGCACCCTCTCTCAACTCGCGCCGGACTGCGCCGTGTCGGCTCGCCGCTTGCCTCTTCCTGCTGGCGTTGCCCCCGATGCTCGGCTGGACCGCGCCCGCCGAAGACCAGTTGGGAACGGTCACCATCGAGATGCCCGTCTTCGAGGGCGGCGAGGGGCTCAGTTTCTTCCTCAACTGCGCCCGCGCGTATGAGAAGATCCGGCCCGATGTCAAAGTGAACCTCTACGGCGACCCCCGCATCGCCGACAAAGTGCGCGTGCGCATCCTCGAAGGCACGTTCCCCGAAATCACCAACGCGACCCTAAACTACTGGGCCCTGATCAAGAACGGCGAGATCCAGCCGCTTGACGAATTCCTCGATGGTCCCAACTGGGAGGGCGACTCGACTTGGCGCGAGTCGTTCTTGCCGGGAAGCCTCGACCGCTACACGCACGAAGGCAAGGTCTACGGCATGCCGTTCCTCTATTCCCCCGTCGCGGTCTGGTACAACAAGGCCATGTTCGAAGAGCATGGCTGGGGAAAGCCCCGGACGTGGGATGAGATGTACGCGCTGTGCGAGAAGATCGAGGAAGCGGGCATCGCGCGTCTGGCCTTTCAGGGACGTTACCCCGGGTACTGCGAAAGCATGATCAGCAGCGCCTACTACCACCTCGCCGGCCCCGAGCGTTTCGAAGAACAGAACAATCTGGCCAAGGGAAGTTACAACAACCCCGAGATGATCGAGGCCCTCGCACTCGTCCAGAAACTCGCGATGGGGCATTTTCAGAAGGGCGCCATGGGGATGAGCCACACCGAGTCGCAGATGCAGTTCTTCCTGGGCAACACGGCCATGATCGTCTGCGGCTCGTGGCTCAAGAGCGAGATGCTCGGCAAGATCCCCGAAGGCTTCCGCCTCGGCGGCTTCAACCTCCCCGTGCCCGAGAACGGCAAAGCCGACCCGACGGCGCTCTACGCCTACCCCGCTTTCTATTTCGCGATGAAAAAGAGCTCGCACGTTCGCGAGGCCGTCGATTTCCTGCGGTTCATGACCTCGCGCGAGCAGGCGGGAAACTTCTGCCGCGAGCGCGACATCATCTGCGCCATCAAGGGCTCGGCCGACGGGAACGTCTCGGAAGACCTGGCGGAGTTGGTGGAGATGATTAACGCCGCCCGGGTGAATTTCGGCAGCGCCGTAAGCACGCTGTTTCCCGATATGGACCAGTACCTCAATAACGCTTACGAACCCTTGCTCATGGGGAAGAAAACGCCGGAGGCGATTGCCGAGGAGCTGGAGAAGGGCGCGGAGCAGGTCCGCAATCTGCTCGCCAACCCCGACGCCGTTACGGTGCGCCACAAGTGGAAGCCGGCGCTTCTCATCGGCCTCATCGCGGCCGCCGTCGTCTACTGGGGGGCGACGACGGCTCTGCGGATCGCCGAGAACCGGCGACTGGGAAAACGCCGAGGCACGGCCGGGCGCTTGAAACTGTCCTGGCCCAACGCCGTTCTTTTCGTCGGTCCCGCCGCGTTGTTCTATACGGTCTTCGTCATTGTCCCGAGCCTGAAGTCCTTTTCCTGGAGCCTGCATCGATGGGACGGCCTGACGGACATGACGTTCAAGGGGCTTCTGCATTTCCGGCGCCTTCTCACGGAAAGCGACGCATTCTGGACCGCCCTCGACAACAACCTCTTCCTCATGTTCCTCGTGCCGCTGTTTGTTCTTCCGCTCTCCCTGTTTCTTGCGGCGTGCATCAGCCGTGGCGTCAAGGGGGCGGCTTTCTTCAAGATCGTTTTCTTCTTTCCCAACATCCTCGGCGTCGTCGCGGCGACGCTGCTGTGGATGCACATGTACAACCCGCAAGGAGGCGTCGTGAACAGCGCGCTCGTCGGCCTCGGCACACTCCTCTCCGAGGCCGGACCTCTCGCTCCCGTCGGACAATGGCTGGTGAAGACTTACACGGGCTTCGCGTGGCTCTCCTCGGAACACCTGTACTGGGCCATCATTCCCATGTCGATCTGGGGCGCGTGCGGATTCAACATGATTCTCTTCCTCGCCGCCATGGAAGGCGTGCCGCAGGAAATCTACGAAGCTGCCGAACTCGACGCCGCCTCGCCGTGGCGGCAGTTCTGGACGATCACGATCCCGCTCATCTGGGACGTGCTGTCCATCGCCGTCGTTTTTATGGTGATCGCCGGCATGAAGGCCTTCGAGGTGATCTGGCTCCTGACCAACCAGCGGCCCACCACCGACCAACACGTCATCGGCACGCAGATGATGCAGTCGATGTTCACCGAGTTCCGCGTCGGGCAGGCCACCGCCATCGCGGTGGTCCTCTTTCTCCTTGTGTTCTTCGGTTCCGCCGCCACCCTTCGCCTGCTCAAGCGCGACACCGTGCAGTACTGAGGGCGCCTGTCAAGATGAAGCGAAGAACAACCGCGCTGAAACGGCCCTTGGCTCTCTTGCTCGCCGCCAAGGTCGTCTTTTCCTTCGGCGTCGCGACTGCGGCGGCTGAAGCGCCGAGCGGAAGTCCTGCCGAGAAGGAGGCCGCTTCTATGACGTCCCCTCAGATCTCTATCATCCCGAGCCCAACGCGGATCAAGAAGCTCCGCCACCTTTTCCGGATCGGGCCGGAGACTCGAGTCCTGGCGGAGAGCGGCTCGGAGGAGGTCGCGGCCATCGCGAGCGAGTTCGCCGAGAAACTCCGCACGACCACCTGCTATCCCGTCCCGTTGGGCCAAAGCGCCGAACGCCTCCCCGCCGAGAACTCGATCCTGCTAACAACCGTCGGCGGCCAGAAATCCACGGGCCGCGAGGGCTACGAGATCGTCGTGCGCGATGACTGGGTCCTCGTGCGGGCGCCCGAGCCGCGAGGCGTTTTCCTCGGCGCGCAAACGTTGCGCCAGCTGCTGCCGCCCGAGGTCGAGAGCCCGCGAAAGGTCGAGAACGTCGAGTGGAAAATCCCCGGAGTCTGGATTCTGGATCAGCCCCGGTACCCCTGCCGCGGCCTCTTGATCGACTGCGCGCGCCATTTCATGACGAAAGAATTCCTGAAGCGATACATCGATCTTCTCGCCTGCCACAAACTGAATCGCCTTCACCTGCACCTCACGGACGACCAAGGCTGGCGGATCGAGATCAAGAAACGCCCCAAGCTCACCGAAGTCGGCGCCTGGCGCGGGAAGGGCGATGAGAAGTACGGCGGGTTCTACACGCAGGACGACATTCGCGAAATCGTCGCCTACGCCGAGAGCCGATACGTCGTCGTGATTCCCGAGATCGAGATGCCGGGCCACGCGCGCGGCGCCCTGGCGAGCTATCCGGAGATCTCCTGCACCGGCGGGCCCTTCGAAGTGGCCACGACGTGGGGCGTCTTCGAGGACGTTTTCTGCGCGGGAAACGACGAGACCTTCGAGTTCCTTGAGGACGTCCTCGACGAAGTCATGGAGTTATTCCCGTCCTCGTATATTCACATCGGCGGCGACGAGTGCCCGAAGAAACGTTGGCAGGCGTGCGAAAAATGCCAGGCGCGCATGCAAGCCGAAGGACTCAAAGACGAACGCGAGTTGCAGAGTTACTTCGTCAAGCGCATCTCGAAGATTCTCGAATCCAGGGGACGCCGCCTCATCGGCTGGGACGAGATCCTCGAAGGCGGCCTCGCGCCGGGCGCCACGGTTCAGTCCTGGCGCGGAGTTCAAGGCGGCGTCGCCGCGGCGCGCGCCGGTCACGACGTGATCATGTCGCCCACGAGCCACTGCTATTTCGATTACGGCCTCGACGCCATCGACTTGCGCAAAGTCTTTTTCTTCGAGCCGACGCCGCCGGAACTCACGCCCGAAGAGGCGAAACATATCCTCGGCGGACAAGCCAACATGTGGACCGAATACGCACCGCAGGAAACGATCGATGGCAAGGTCTTCCCGCGCCTCCTCGGCCTGGCCGAAACCCTTTGGTCGCCCGCGGAAGGCAAGGACTTCGACGAGTTCCACGAAAGGGTGAAGGCGCACTGCAAGCGCTTGGACTTCCTGGGAGTGCGATACGGTGCAGCCTTTGCCAAAGAACCGTAAGATGGGGCAACGCCCCACCACCCCAGAGACGCCCTCACAGGAGGCCGACATGCCGGACCGCAGAAACAGCCAACGCCGCATGCCCGTGAGCCACTTCTTCATCTATCCTTTCCTGGCATGCTACACCGTCATCGTCATCTACCCCGTCTTCTGGCTGATGACAACGTCGCTCAAGAAAGACCAGGACATCTTCCTGCGCCCCTTCCAGCTGCCCGCCTTGAAGGCTCTGCAATGGGTGAACTTCTCAAACGCTTGGACGAAGGGACATTTCGGCCAGTACTTCTTCAACAGCGTCATGCTCACCGTGCTCACGCTCGTGAGCGTGCTGCTCATTGCCTCAATGGCCGCCTACGCCCTTTCGCGCTTCACCTTCCCCGGCGCCCGGCCCGTTTTCTTCTACTTCCTCGCGGGGCTCATGATCCCGCTCCAACTCGCCATCGTGCCCCTTTTCTTTCAGATGCGCGACTTTCATCTCCTCAACTCGCGCTTCGGGCTTCTCCTCGTCTACATTGCTTTCGGCATGCCCTTCGCCATCTTCATCCTCACCGGCTTCTTTCGATCCCTGCCCGCCAGCCTGCATGAATCCGCCTTGATCGACGGCGCCACCGAGCTCGGCGCCTTCTGGCGCGTCATGCTGCCTCTCGCGCGCCCCGGCCTCATCGCCGTCGGCATCTTCTCATTCCTCGGCACGTGGAACGAGTTCTTCATGGCCTTCATGTTCCTCTCCGGCTCCGGCTCGGAAGGCGTCCGCACCCTTCCCCTCGGCCTGGCCAACATCACCATCGTCAGCCAGTACCGCAGCGACTGGGGCATGGCGTTCGCCGGCCTCACCCTCATGATGCTCCCCAGCATGATCCTCTACGTCGTCCTGCAGAAACACCTCACCAAAGGCATTACGCTCGGGGCGCTGAAGGGCTAGGGTGTGTAGGGCAAGCGCTCTCCGGCGCCACAATGCTGGCAGTTGGGCAAGAGCGCGTGGCGCGTCTTGCCGCAGCTCGCGCACTCGCCAAAAAGCGACTCGCCGCACGAGGGGCAGACGTAGGGGC
>DATKZW010000269.1:0-4855 GCA_035527775.1 Sumerlaeia bacterium
ATCGATGACCTGTCAATCGCTTTGCGAATGGACTTCGCGATCCGCTCGAGCACCTCCGAAGCGCCCCGCTCGACCCGGGTGCGCATCTTGTCGCGCGCGAGGACCTCGCCCGAATCCGCGACCACCGCCGCGAGGATCTTCGTGCCGCCAAGATCCACGCCCACCACGAGCTCCCGTTCGTCGTCTTTCGCGGTCTTGGTCATGGCATCCACCTTCCCCCCCGAGCGCTCGTGCGACACGGCCCCCCGCGAGGAGAGACGCCTCGGGGCAGAACAGCCGGCCCCCGTGAAACCGGGCCGTCCCGCCTCAGATCAGCGGCGCAACGGCGGCTGCAACCGCCTCCGCGCAACGCTGGATCCCCGTCTCGCTTAGGTGCAGCATGTCGTCGCACAGATGCCGCTGCGGGTCCCGCGCGACGACCCCGTGCAGGTCGTTGACGGCAATCCCTTCAGCCTCCATCAGTTGCCGCGCAGCCGCGTTGTAACGATCAATTTCCTCATTGCGCCACGACCACTCGGTTGGCGAAAAGGGCCTATTGGGATGAACGGGCGTCGTCGCAGCCCAGATGACGGCCGCGCCGCTCCTGCGGAGCCGCCGCAGAATGGCGGCGAGATTCGCCACGTACGTCTCAACCGAGTACTGCGCGGGCGTTCGCTGGGGATTATGCCCCGCGTCGTGGAGACCGTTGTTCCAATGCGCGACCTTGGGCGCTCCCAGGCGTTCGATCCATCCATCGAGCATGTCCAGCGTGTAGGCGCTGAACTGGCAGTTCTCCTCCGGCCCCACGACTTCCGCCCGCCCGGCGAGGATCTCGGTCACGCGCGGTTGGTAACTCATGCGGATCGAGTCCCCCAGAAGCAACACCTTTGTCTTTTCCTTCGTCATTGCTCCATCGTCCGGCGAGGCGCTCGCTCAAAGAAGATCCTCCAGGCGCCGAGTCATTTCCCGCACGAGTTTGTCGATCCGCTTCAGGTCCCTGATCCGCCCCTTGCGGGGCTTGACCTCGAGCGCCCGCATATCATCAAGAATGGTCTGCAACTCCACTTTTTTCTGCGGCCCGTCGGCGATCTCGTCCACCATCTCGAGCGCTTCTACGATCTCGCTTTCGAGGTCGCCGGCGAATCGCTGCGAAACCTCGCGCAACATCGTTCGAAGACGACGCGCCTCCAACGCCACCGCACTCTGAAGCGACTGAGACTGTCCGGCGCTTTCGCGCTTTCCGGTTTTCCGTGCCGCCATATCTGGACCCGCATGCAACTCGGGGTCTGGCCCGGCCTCTCGGTTGCCGTCAGTGAACCAATTCCGCCACGCGGCTGCGGATGGTCGCCGCCACGGCCGTGGGGGTGCGATTGCCGTTCACCGGGTAGAAACCGTACTTCTCCTCCATCCGCGTGAACTCACGGGCGATCATCTTCTGGTAGGCCATAAAACTGTCGAAACGGTCGCGGGAGATCGCGACGTCCATGGCCGATTCCCAGAAATCCAGTTCCAGGTTCTTCTCGAGGTTGCGCTGGACAAGTCGCCGCGGACTCACCCGCAGGAGGAAAACCAGGTCCGGCACGGGCGCAATGCCATAGAGCGACTCTACCCACTCGGGATCGCCGCCCCGGACAAGGTCTCGGGCCATGAGGGTGTAGATGTAGCGATCGGCCAAAACGACGAAGCCCGCGCGCATGGCGGGAATCATCACGTTCTCGAGCTGGTCGGCGAAGTCGGTGGCGTAGAACAGACTCATCGTCGTGCGGCTGAGCACGTTTCCCCGTTTCGCCGCGTTCAACTCGGCTGAGACCAGAGTCGACCGCCGCAAGCCCACGTTGACCGTGGCGTGGCCGTTCTGCTCGAGCCACTGGGTCAGCAGCCGCGTCTGACTGGACCGGCCCGATCCGTCGGCGCCTTCGATGACGATCAGGTAGCCCTTCAGGTCCGCCGCGGAAACCCCGGGCGGCGGCGTGCCGTAGAATCGCTTCCGGCGTGGCGCGGCCCTTCTCGCCCCAGGCATCAGCCTCTCCTCTTGAACCGCGCCAGATCGATCTGCTTCGTCACGGTCTGGCGCACGATCTGTTGTTGTCGCTCGATGGACAGCGTGCCGTCGATCACCTCGAAGTCATATTCCCGAGCGCATGCCAAATAGGCGCGGTGGATCTTCCCCTGGAAAATCCGAAAACTCTCCGCGGGATCGGTCGAGAAACCCAAGTCCATCCCCGCTTCGTGGTACTTCAGCTTCGGCCGCCCGGCCAGAATCCGGCCCACCGCCGTTTCCAGCGGCACTCTGAAGAAGAAGGTAATGTCCGGGTGGACGGCAAAACTGTAGAGATTGCGCACCCATTGGGGGTCGCAACGCCGCGCGGCGTCCCGCACGAAGGCGGTGTAGATGTAACGGTCCGCCAACACAATGTAGCCGGCGCGCAGAAGCGGCAGGACTTGACGCTCGTAGCGATCGGCGAAATCGGTGCAGTGAATCAGCGAGAACGTCGTGGGCGTGAGGAGTTGGGCTTTCTTCCCTTTTCGCGTCGCCTTCTTGACGACGACCGACGAATTCCACTCCGTGAAAAAGACCCGGTACCCTTCGATCTCAAGCCAGCGCTTGAGGAGGTAGACTTGCGTCGACTTGCCTGATCCGTCCAGGCCCTCAACGGCGACCAAGACCCCCGAACGGACCGCTTCCTGCGCCTGGGAACTCTGCCGGTAAGATTGCATGGGCCAACCCGCCTCTCCCGCCACCGGCGCGACGTCGCTTCCGTCCGTGAACCTCGAGGCCCAAAGGCGCCCACGGAGAGCCGGGCGTCTCGCCCCGCCTTCCCTCGCGGCCTGCCACGCGGCGCCCCTCGCCCGCGCGAGAGCGACAATCGCGACCCGCAGCCATTGTCGGTCCCCGCTGGGACCTTGTCAACCGAATTTGGCCGCAGACCGGGAAGGAATCTCGCCAGAGTTCCGATGAATGGGCGTTGCCGGAACCAAGGCCGTCTCCCTACGGTTCGTGGAAGCCCGCCCGAATGTACTCCTCGTACAGCTTCTTACCTCCGACGAAAGGATAGATGAAAACACGCCCACGCAGGGACTGGACAACACCCACGAGGCAACACAGAACGTAGACGGCGAACAGCGCCGCAAGGACCCACCGGCCCGCGCGATCCACCGCGCCACGCAAGGAATCCGATCCGGAGACGACCGCCACGGGCACGGACAGAGCGTCCGCGAGGAACTTGGCGCCCGCCGCCAACAGGAACAGAATCTGAAAACGTATGCCTTGACGCGCGTGGAGGCAAACCACACGGCTCTTCTCGCCGTAAGCGAAAAAGAGGAGCGCGTTGGCGGCCAGCGCCCAGAGCGGCGCCGCCGTCGAGGCGTGACTCAGGGCCGCAAGCCATCGGTCACCGCGCCACATGACGGGCCCCGAGGGTTTCCTGTCGGCGGAGGCATCCAGGGGCGTCACGTCCGTTTCTGTCTCCTCGCCGGCGGTTCTCCAGGATCGGGCCCCAACCGACCCCCACTTCCAAGCAACTCTCTCAGAGCCTGCCTTTGCCACGCAATGAGAATCGCCGCCGACCGGATCGGCCGACCTCCCCGACGCTCCGCGGCGGAACCCAGAACGCAGGGAAAACCCAGCCCAAATGCAGCCCAAACACACGCGGAATCGAGGGACGGGAGGGGCGGTTTCGCGCTAAGAAGGTTTCACGATTCTTCGGGAGTCCCTCCAGAGGCGGGGGAGGGACCCAAGAAGCCCAGAAAAGCCGCAAAGCGGCCCCAATCCGCCGCCGCCTCGCCGCCGGATGGGAAGAAGGAAAGGAAAGGGGGAACCGACCATGATGCCGGAACTCTGGCGGGTCTATCGCGTGGCAAAATTGCTGGACGTTTCCAAGAAGCGAATCTATCAGATGGTCCACGAAGGCAAGCTCGACGCCGTGCGCCTCGGCCCGCGATCGATGCGCGTCACCCGTGAGAGCATCGATCGCTTTATTGGCGAGGGACAGAAGAAGAACCGCGAGGAACTCGGTTTGGACTACCAGCGCTGCTGAACGGGAAAGAAACCGCGAGGAACTCGGTTCGGACCGCCAGCGCCGCCGTTCCACGCTCTTCACACACCCTCGAAGAGGCCGCCCCGCCGGCCTCTCAGCGCCCCTTTGGCGGGGAAGAAAAGGGTTGCAAAGGAGGGGGCGGACTCATAGGATCGCCCGTTCCGGAACGGCCCGGCCGGCTCGCGCGCCGGAGAAACCCGTTCTCTCCCGCCTTCGGGGGCGTGTAGCTCAGTTGGCAGAGCAGCGGCCTTTTAAGCCGTTGGTCCCAGGTTCGAGTCCTGGTACGCCTACCATTGAAAAAACCGGACTTACCTTTCTTCCTGTTTGTGCCTGAACGTTGGCGCGCGGCTTTCTGAGCCGTTGGTGACGAATCGAAGTTCATCTCCAAACATCTCGACGAGAGTTGCCCCTCCTTTCAACTCGCCGCCGTTTGAGAATCCTCCCGGATGAGGCGTTCAGGAATCGAAAGCGGACGCGGTGATCAAGCGAGAAGCGCCGGCAGAAGGGCAGGGGCGTCCGGCAATGGATAGACGGTCGCCAACTGACGGGGAAGAGGGGGGACACCGGCTTATCCCGCGAGGAAAGCCGGCCGGAGATGGATGCCTGGGCTGGATTCCGGTTGAATCCGAGGCCGAACGCGGGCAGAATCCCGTCAGTCGCCGCAATGGGGCGGACCTCGAAGGCCCGCAACGCCGGCGCAATGATCGAAGGGAGAGATAGGTTATGGGTGAGTCAATCAGTCGAAGAGGGTTTCTTGGGGCAACCACGACAGGAGCGGGAGCGATTCTGCTCGCGGGGTCGTTGGGCGACGGCCGGGCGCGGGCAGAAGAAGAGGCGCC
>DATKZW010000270.1:0-7376 GCA_035527775.1 Sumerlaeia bacterium
AAGGCAAAGAAAAAGAACACTGGTCCGCAACGCCCCCCAGAAAGGGGGCAAGAGAGACGACATCGGCACGTCCGGAGGAAGAAGACAAGGGGACATTTCTAATGTGGCGAAAGAGGGGACATTTCTATTGTGGCTTGACACGGGATCCTTCTTGCCTTGACAGTCGCGGTCCAGCCTGCTACCCGTGGTCCAATTTGCCCGCGAGGGGAAGGCTTGAGTGGCCGAAAGACCGACTGCCCGCTTGATGCTCGAAGATGGCGTATGGTTTGAAGGAACCGCCTTTGGGGCGTGCGGGGAAGTGGGCGGGGAGGTCGTGTTCAACACGGCCATGACCGGCTACCAGGAGATCCTGACCGATCCCTCCTACTGCGGCCAGCTGGTCGCGATGACCTACCCCCTGATCGGCAACTACGGCGCGACCGGCCTGGATGAGGAGTCCGCCCGCCCCCAAGCGGCCGCGCTCATCGTCCGGGAGCTCTCGGCGGTTCACAGCAACTGGCGAGCGGAGAAGTCGCTCGAGGCCTACCTGCGCGAGGCCGGCGTCATGGGGTTCGCCGACATCGACACGCGATCTCTCGTCCTCCATATCCGCGACGCGGGGGCGATGAACGGGGTCTTGAGCAGCGCGGATCTGGACCTCGATTCCCTGCGCGGGAAGGCCCAGGCGGTCCCGAAAATGGCGGGTCTCGATCTGGCATCGCGCGTGACGTGTCGCGAGGCGTATGGCTATGAAGGGGCGCGCCGCGGCCTGCCGACGGACGGCAGACGTTCCCTCAAGATCGTCGCTTACGACTTCGGCATCAAGCGCAGCATTCTCGACCTGATGCGCCTGGAGGGCCTCGACGTGACGGTCGTCCCCGCCACGACGAGCGCCGAGGACGCGCTCGCCCTGGACCCCGACGGGGTCTTCCTCAGCAACGGTCCCGGCGACCCCGAGCCGTGCACATACGCCATCGAGGCGGCGCGCAAGCTGCTCGGGAGAAAGCCGATGTTCGGCATCTGTTTGGGACACCAGATCATGGGCCTGGCGATGGGCGGAAAGACGTACAAACTCAAGTTCGGCCATCGCGGCGCGAACCACCCGGTGCGCGACGAAGCCACCGGCCGGATCGAGATCACCTCGCAGAACCACGGCTTTTGCGTCGAGGCCGACAGCCTGGACGACTCGAAGATCGAAATCCCGCACTGGAACCTGAACGACATGACGGTCGAAGGCATTCGCCACCGCGATCTGCCCGCCTTCTCCGTGCAGTACCACCCCGAGGCGTCCCCCGGCCCGCACGACGCGGCGTACTTGTTTCCGCGATTTCGGAAGATGATCGAAGGAAGAAGCGCCTGACGCGGCTCTGCATGAGAAACGTTTGCAGTTGCATGCGCCCCCATGGCAGGATGCGGACCAGAAGGGAGGCACGGACCATGGCAACCCCACAAGTCCGTGGAATGGACGACGACGTCTCATAGAGCGCTCGGCGCTCGAGCGGTGCGCGACAAGCGCTCGATTAGCCAAGAGGCAGTCAAGATCGTTGGAGATTCCCTCGCCGCCCCTGAGCCCGTCGGCTCTTCGGCCGCCGATCCCCTTCTCGAACTTGCCGGAGCATGGGACGACGAGCGCGACCCCAAGACGATAGCCGAAGAGATCCGGCAAGATCGCCGGGACAGCCAGCGTTTCGAGGCCCCGGCCGATGTATCTGCTTGACACCGACCCGACAAGAAAGCAAAGAGGAAAGCCTAATGATCAGAACCCATGACGACCCCCGAATCGCGAATCCCGATGCAGACTCACCCAACGGCCGCCCGACGGCAAGGGCCGGAGAACGCCAAGAAGTCCTCCCGCGGCAACGCTCTTTCCTGAATCCCAAGCCCGAGCTGACTCGGGTCCTCACACTCTTCGTCCTTCTGGCAAGCCCCTTGTCTGCCGCCAGTCAGGATCTCCCCGCCATGGTCAAGGACATCAACACCGCCGTCCTCAGCCACTATGACTCGGACCCGAGCGAGTTCGTGGAGATGGGGGGGAATGTCTACTTCGTGGCGAAACACGAAATCTACGGAACGCGGGTCTGGAAGAGCGACCTGACGCCCGCGGGAACGGCGCCTCTGGACGGCGCCTATGATTATCCCAAGCATTTGGCCGTGTCCGGCGATACGCTCTACTTCACAGCCTTCGACTCGACCCATGGGCGCGAGCTGTGGAAGAGCGACGGAGCGAGTACCGGGACGACTCTCGTCAAAGACGTTTCCCCGGGCGGCTCGAGCGGTCTCTCGTCCGAAGCCCCCCCTTGGTTCACCGATGTGGAAGGGACGACGTTCTTCGTGGCGAACGTAGTGAAATACACATCCTGGAGCGACGCGGAACTCTGGCAAACCGACGGGACGGAGGCGGGCACGATGCTGGTCAAGGACGGCCTCGATATCGCCTCCCAGCCCCCGTTCTTCACGAACGTCGGCGGGACGCTCTTCTTCATGGCAATGCGTACGTCCTGGCGCGCCGATCTTTGGAAGAGCGACGGGACCGGCGCGGGCACGTCCGTCGTGACGGATGTCGAGCCAACCGCCGATCCTCTCTTCATCGGCGGCCTCACGGCGTTCGACGGCGCTCTTTACTTTTCGACGTTGGACCTGCTGGGCTCGAATAAGTTCTGGACCACCGACGGGACCCCGGCCGGCACGACGGTCGTTGTGGAGAAGTTGGCAATCTTGATGGCCAACGTCGGAGGCAGCCTCTACTTCGGAACAGAGGAAGGCGAACTCTACAGGAGCGACGGAACGACGTCCGGCACGACCTTGGTCAAGGACATCAGGCCCGGCGGCGACCCGGACTACGACCTCGTTCCCGGCTACTTCACCGAGGCCGACGGCGGAATCTTCTTTCTCGCGGGGACGGATGCGACCGGCCTGGAACTGTGGAAAACGGACGGTACGGAAGTCGGCACGGCGCTGGTGAAGGAGATTCACGCCGGGTCGGATAGCCCCTTCGACGTTCCCTACTCCGAGCCCTTCCTGGCGGCCTCCGACGGCCTCTTGTTTCTCCTGGCAGACGACGGAATCAACGGCGTCGAGCTTTGGCGGAGCGACGGCACAGCGGGGGGAACATTCATGGCGAAGAACATCGGCGCGGGAGCGCTTCCCCTGATCCCCTCGCCGACCACCACGGCCTTTCTCGGCGTTGGGCTGGGAAGCCTTCTGTTCCCCGCCAAGGACGACGCCAATGGCGCGGAGATCTGGACCAGCGACGGCTCCGAGGCGGGCACGCACATTGCGCTCGACGTCAACAACCTGCACGGCAGCTCCTCGCCCGAAAGCCTCACCGACGTCAACGGCACGCTGTTCTTCTTCGCGGACGATGGAGCCAACGGCTACGGCCTCTGGAAGAGCAACGGCGCCGAGGCCGGGACGACGAAGATCCGCGACGGCATCGAACCGAGCTGGACCGTCTCTTCCGGGGGACGCTTCTTCTTCACCCACTCGGAGACCGCAACGGGGGAGGAATTGTGGAAAAGCGACGGGACCTCGGGGGGGACCGCCATGGTGAAGGACATCCATCCCGGCGCCGACGACTCGGATCTCGCCCCCGGCGTCGACGTGAACGGCACGCTCTTCCTCCAGGCGGACAGCGGCTTGGCGGGCTATGAATTGTGGAAAAGCAACGGAACACAAGCCGGGACGGTCTTGGTCAAGGAAATCCCGTTGTCTGTCACCAGCGCCGTTCCCTTCCGCAGCATGACCAACGCCAGCGGGATCCTCTATTTCGTGACCGACAATGGAGCGCTCTGGAAGAGCGACGGAACCGAAGCGGGCACGGTGCAGGTCGTGGACCTGGTCACCTCGACGCCCCCCAGTGGCGCCGACCCCTATTCTCTGGCCGTGCTGCAGAATGCCGTCTATTTCCTGGCCGCCTCCGACCTGACGCCTCTGGGCCTCTGGAAGACCGACGGCTCCCCCTCGGGAACCACATTGGTCAAGGAAGTGACCTTGCTCCCGACGAGCCCTGGTTACTACACTCCTACGCCGCGGGATCTCCTCGCCGTGGGCAACCAACTGTTCTACGTGGTTCCCGTCGAGCCCGTCGAGGCGGGAGATTTCAGCATGGCTGACTACGAGTTGTGGAGGAGCGACGGCACGGCGGTGGGGACCGCCCGCGTCTCCACCTTCGACGAGTTGTGGACCGGCCCGGTTGGCATGAGCGGCGCCCTCTACTTCTTCGCCGACCAAGACAACGGCGGATACGATCTCTGGAGAAGCGACGGGACTCCGGCCGGAACATCGCTGGTCGCGGATGTGGACGCCGGCCTCCCGGACGAACTGACGGCGGCGGATGGCCGACTCTTCTTCATCGATTGGTCCGCGCTGGAGGAGCTGTGGATGAGCGACGGCACGGCCGCGGGAACGATCGCTTTGGACATCGGCCCCAACTCCTCGTCGGACTATACGGACCATGCCGAATTCCTGACGGTCGTGAACGACGCGCTCTTCTTCTCGACTTCGACAGACGCCCACGGCAGAGAGCTCTGGAGGATGAAGGTTCCGGGAGGAGAAACCGGTCCACCTCGGGCAGCGAGTCGATTCTGGCATCAATACCGCTGACTCAGGCGGCGGCGAAGAGGCGCGTCATCGCCCGCGCCGGCGAAGACCCCGCCCTGTAGCCTCGCGAGGGGCGGCAAGACGTACAAACTCAAGTTCGGCCATCGCGGCGCCAACCACCCGGTGCGCGACGAGGCGACGGGCCGGATCGAGATCACTTCGCAGAACCACGGCTTTTGCGTCGAGGCCGACAGCCTGGACGACTCGAAGATCGAGATCACGCACTGGAACCTGAACGACATGACGGTCGAAGGCATTCGCCACCGCGATCTGCCCGCCTTCTCCGTGCAGTACCACCCCGAGGCGTCCCCCGGCCCGCACGACGCGGCGTACTTGTTTCCGCGATTTCGGAAGATGATTGAGGAGTTTGGGCCGGGCGGGCAATGAGGCGATGGAGCGTAGCGGGACAAGGATGGCCGGATCAAGGACGAGGAGTACGGCCGAATGGGTCCGCGCCACACGGGCAGGAAGAGCAGGCGAAATCGCGCAAACAAGGACCCAGCTTGGCGTCCAAGGCAACCATTATGAGCTCCGAACCGATCACCAATGACAATTCGCAACTGACGCCGGCGACCTCGTTCGATGGTCCCGCTCTCCGGTTCGATTTTCCTTCCCTTCAGATCGGAGTGGCGGAATATCCAGAAGGCCCGACGGGCTGCACGGTTCTCTATTTTCCCGGCGGCGCGCGCACGGCGGTTGATATTCGCGGCGGGTCGCATGCCACCTACTTCACCGAGTCTCTGCACGCGGGAGAGATTCCCGTTCACGCCATCTGCCTTGCCGGCGGTTCGCTGCTCGGGCTGGAGGCGGCGGCCGGCGTGGCGGCGGAACTCTTCGCCATGAAGGACTATAGCGCCGCGTGGAAGAGCATCCCGCTGGTGACCGGCGCGATCATCTACGATTTTCTGCCCCGCGCGAACAGCATCTATCCCGACAAGGCGCTAGGCCGGGCGGCGTTGCGGGGGGCGCGCCCGGGGGTCTTCCCGCTGCACGGTCGCGGCGCGGGCTGCTCGGCGACCGTGGGCAAATGGCTCCCGGCGCCCTACCAGCGCGAAATGGGAGGGCAAGGCGCCGCGTTTCGCCGGATCGGCGAGACGAGAATCGCTGTCTTCACCGTGGCGAACTCGGTCGGAGCGATCGTGAACCGCGAAGGGAAAGTGGTCCGCGGCCACTTCAATCCGGAAACGCGGCGGCGCGACCGGATTGCGGAATCGCCGTTCGGACCGGGCGCCGCGGAGTCGGGCGCCGGCGCGGATCGCGCCCCCGTCATCGATCCCGCGCGGCCTAACACGACGCTGACGGCCGTTGTGACGAACCAGAAACTGGATTCGCCGGCCTTACGGCAACTGGCTCGCGAGGCGCACAGTTCCCTAGCCCGAGCCATCGAGCCGTTCCATACCATTTCCGACGGGGATATTCTCTGGGCCGCGACGACCGACGAGATCGAGAACCCGGAAGTCAACTACTACCGTCTCAGCTTCGCCGCCTCCGAGACGGCATGGGACGCCGTGCTGAACTCCTTCGCGCCGGAAGAAGAATGAACCACAGAGGCATAGAGACACAGGGAATCGGCTCTCTGCGCGTCTCTTTGCCTCTGTGGTGAGCAGGGAAAGAGTGTTCCGAATGCCCAAGCGCACCGATATCCGCAAGATCCTCATTATCGGCTCCGGGCCGATCGTGATCGGTCAGGGCTGCGAGTTCGACTACTCCGGCACGCAGGGGTGCAAGGCGCTACGCGAGGACGGCTACGAGGTCGTCCTCGTGAACTCCAATCCCGCCACGATCATGACCGACCCCGAATTCGGCGACCGGACCTACATCGAGCCGCTGACGACCGACTATCTCTCGGCCATCATCCGGGCCGAGCGGCCCGACGCGCTTCTGCCGACCCTGGGCGGCCAGACGGCTCTCAACGCCGCGATGGACCTGCACCGCGCGGGGATCTTGGAGGAGTGCGGCGTCGAAATGATCGGCGCCAGGCCGGAAGCCATCGAGCGAGCGGAGGACCGCGAGTTCTTCAAGCGCACCATGCAAGAGATCGGGGCCGATTTGCCCCAGAGCGGGATCGCGCGATCCATCGAGGAGGCGCGCCGGATCGCGGCGGAGCTGGGGTTCCCCAACATCATCCGCCCCGCTTACACGCTGGGCGGCACGGGCGGCGGAGTGGCGTACAACCGCGAGGAGTTCGAAGAGATCGCCGGCCGGGGCCTCTTCCTTTCGCCCATCGCCGAGATCATGATCGAGGAGTCGCTCCTGGGGTGGAAAGAGTTTGAGCTCGAGGTGATGCGCGACACGGCCGACAACGTCGTCATCATCTGCTCGATCGAGAACCTCGACCCCATGGGCGTGCACACGGGCGACTCGATCACGGTCGCGCCGTTCCAGACGCTGAGCGACGTCGAGTGCCAGGCGATGCGCGACGCCGCCATCGCCATCATCCGCGAGATCGGAGTCGACACCGGCGGGTCCAACATCCAGTTCGCCGTCTGCCCGACGGACGGGCGGATGGTGGTGATCGAGATGAACCCCCGGGTGTCCCGCTCCTCGGCCCTCGCCTCCAAGGCCACGGGATTCCCCATCGCCCGCATCGCCGCCAAGCTCGCGGTCGGCTACACTCTGGACGAGATCCCCAACGACATCACCAAGAGCACCCCGGCCTCCTTCGAGCCGGTGGTCGATTACTGCGTGGTGAAGATCCCCCGGTTCGCCTTCGAGAAGTTCCCCGGCGCCGATCCCACGCTGACGATACAGATGAAGTCCGTGGGGGAGGTGATGGCCATCGGCCGCACCTTCAAGGA
>DATKZW010000271.1:0-15131 GCA_035527775.1 Sumerlaeia bacterium
GACGGTTGATTTCCCGCGATTTGGAGAGAAAAAAATCAGAAGTTGCGGAATCGCTGTCGCCCGGAGCCCGTTCCCCGGCCAGGAATTCCCAGAAGTCTAGATGAATCACAGCTGAGGGCGGCTGTGCCACAACCATGAAGGCGAGATTTCCCGCGTTTGCTTGTGGCCCAGCCGCCCCCGGCTGGGTCTTCTGAGATTATTGACTGGTTCCCGCTAGACTTCTGGGAATTCCCGGTCCCCCGGCCGCAGGCCCCGTTCTTTCACGCTCCGGAGCGGCGTTCTTTGAGGACCTTCTTGTACACGCTCTCGGTCTTCTCCGCGAGCAGGGCGGGGGTGAATTCCTCGAGAACCATCTTGCGGCCCGCCTCGCCGAAGCGGCGACGCAAGTCGGGATCGCGGATCAGCTTGCGCAGGGCGTCCGCCAGCGCGCCCGGGTCTCCAGGCGGCGCGAGGAAGCCGGTTTGGCCGTCGCGCACGGATTCGCACACGCCGCCCACGTCCGTAGCGACGGCCGGGAGTCTCATGAGAAATCCCTCGAGTATGGCCGTCCCGAGAGACTCGCCCGCCGTGGGCGAGAGGACGAAGACGTCGGACATGGCGAGCAGTCGGGGGACGTCGGTGCGGAACCCGGCGAGGACAACGGCGCGCTCGAGGCCGCGGCGGGCAATGCGGTCCTCGATCTCGCGGCGCGCGCGCCCCGTCCCTACGAAGAGATAGCGGACGCGGGGGAACTCGTCGCGGAGGATGGCGGCCGCGTCGATGAGGTGAACGTGGCCTTTCTCGGGGGCGAGTCGCGCGACGGAGACAATGACCAAGTCCCGCGGCCCGAAGCCGAACTCCGAGCGGAGGTCGCCGGGATCGATCGGGGGATCGAACCGCTCGAGGTCGGGCGCGCTGTAAATGGCCGTGATCTCGTCGGGGCTCTTGAGCCCTCTTCGCTCGAGGCAGGCGTTGACCTGGGGCGAAACGGTGATGACGTGGTCGATGGCGCGGCGATAGAGCCATCGGTTGAGAGGGTGTCCGGCAACGTCGAAGGTGTTGTGCCGCGTGCGGACGAGGACGGGGCGGGGTCTCAAGCGCCGAGCCACAAGAGCGGTCGCCCACGTGTCCTGGGAGCCGTGGGTGTGCAGCACGTCGAACCGCTCGCGCTCGAAGAGACGCCGAAGAGCGACTGCGTCGCGACGGAAAGAGAGGGGGTGAAACCCCCGACGAAGCTCCAGATCGTCGAAGGCGGGAAGTCCGGCCGCTCTCGCGCGCCGGACCAATTCACAATCGCGGGGACCGGCGACCCAGACCTCGTGCCCGAGTTTGCCGAGCTCGATGGACTTCGTGAGAATCCGATTGGGCTGCCCCCCCCAGGCGTGGTGCATGTTGATGTGGAAGATCTTCACCGGGCCAGAGCCTCCCAAATGGAAAGGGCGGCGATATTCGCCGCCACATTCTTCCGCTTACGCGGGGATCCTCCCGGCGCGCGCCGCCGGCAAGACGCGCCGAGCGCTCATTGGGTGTTGAAGTTGTTGACGTCGTCCCGGCCAAGCCCCGCTTCGGGCGAGTTGCGCGTCACGCCGTCCGGTCCGAGCGACCAGACCTGGATGGTGGAAGGGTTGTAGTAGATCTCGCCTTGAGCGGGAAACGGCGTGTTGCTTTGGCGGGTCCCGCCGAACGCGGCGTAGTCGTCGCTGCGCACGTACTGGTAAGGCCGCCCCCAAGGGTCGAGAAGGCAAACGCTGGGGGGAGGGGTGCTTTGGGTGATCGGCTCGCCGGAGGGATCGCCCAGTTGCTCCTGGTCGACCTCCATGTAGGGCCCCGCCCAGCGGGGGCTGGAGGGCGCCGAGGCGTTGGCGTTGTAGCTGTGGAGGAGACAGAGCATCATGTAGCCGCATCCCTGCACGCCGCCGCCGGGACCGATGATGGGATTGGGGAGCGAGGCGCCGAAAGCGGTTCCCGAGGAGCTCAGGGGAAACTCGCCCAGATCCACCTGGTAGGCGTGGCAATTCAGGTCGATCTGGCGGATGGTGACTCGGGCCGCCGCGAACCGAGCGCGACGGAGGTAGCCGACGTAGACTGAGGCGGCGATCGAAGCGAGAATCGAGAGAATGAGGGCCACCACCGTGAGTTCAATGATGGTGAATGCCCTTTGGCTCTTCAACTTCATGTCCGGCAATCCTTTCCAGGATGGACCGCCTCTCAATAGAAGGCGCGGAAGCTCGATTCGCTGATCATCCCCATGAGCAGGTGCACGACATCGTCGCCGATGTCGTCGGGATTGTCGTCCCTGGAGCCGCTCGTCGTGTCGGGTCCGTAACTGACGATGGCAAACCGGTCGAACCGAGCATCGGTGTACGTGAGCTGGCCGTCGAACGTGGTGTCGTTGTCCCAGCTATCGGGATCCGTGCTCTGGGCATTGGACCCCACGAGGCCGATGGGGGAATAGAGTCGATAGGGTTGTCCCCACGGGTCGAGCAGGTAGTCCCTTCGAACGTCCGATTCCTGCGCTTCTCGATTCGGATCCTTCCCGTAAACGCGCTGAGAGGAGAGGAAAGGCCCGGCCCAGGTCTCATAGAGGTCCATGACGCGCGAGTTGCCCAAACGGTTTTCCAGCGTCAGTTGATTGCCGACCTGATTGACGATGTCGCCGATGGGGTCGATCAGATAGACGGGGTCGGCTTCGTTGTCGAGGTCATCCACGGGCACCGTGCCGCCTCCGCTGCGCAGTCCGGGCGCCAGATCGTCGAGCATCTGTAGCGGCACGATGAAGCCGTGCAGGATGGCGCACTGGTTGAGCGCCTGGGCGATTTCGCGGATTTCCGCGCGGGCGACCGCGATCTGGGCCTGCCGGGATTTGTTAACGTAGACAGGTACGGCGATCGTGGCCAGCAGGCTGATGATGACGAGGACGACGAGCAACTCGGTCATCGTCGTGCCTCGGCTGGCGGGAGTGTAAGAACGCTTTTTCATAAGGACAACCTCCGGTTTCCGATAACCGGCGCGCAAAGCCCATTCGCCGTGCCGCCGTGGGTTTCTATCCGTCTCTTGCTTTCCGGTTTCCTTCCCCTCATCTCGCGTTTGCCGCTTTGTCGGCGGTGTGGTTCGACTCCTTTCGCGGCATTGCGGCCTCTCAGTAGCCGAACGAGCGATACAGATCGTCCCCTTCGCCGAACTCCGTCTCTCCGTCTCCGGGCACGCCGTCCGGTCCCATGCTCAGGATCGTGGGCCGGTCGAACTTGCGCGCATCATAAGTCTTCCCGAACCAGCCCAGTTGCGGGACGACTACGCCGGCGGGCTCCACAAACGCGCCTCCGTCGCTGAGGACGCGGTTGTTGCGCGTGCGCCTGCCGAGAAAAAACACGTAATCGTTTCCCCACGGGTCAGTGGGTGTGTCGTGAAGGTGGGGCGGATTCCCGGCTTTGTCGTGGTCCTCGGGCGCCTCGTCGTGGTGAATCGTATAGTAGGGTCCTCCCCAGTAGAGCGTTTCGGCGACCAGCTGGTTGTAGAGGGTCTCGGCGGAAGCCCAGTTGAGGAGATCGTTCGTCTCCGGATCGATGAACATTGCCCTGGCGTGGTTGTAGAAGCCGTCGTTGAGAGTCTCGTCCGCCAGACCGTCGAGGCGGTCGTCGGGATCGCTGATCGGGCGGCCGTCGCCGCCTTTCAGATCGTCCAGCGCGTAGAGCCGCAGGTAGTAGCTCAGCTGGACGGCGGCGCGCTCCTGGGCGTCGGCGATGTTCTCCAGTTCGCGTTCGCAGGCCGCTTTCTTCGCCTCGCGGGCGCGGTGGGCCAACGTGGGCGCCAAGATCCCGGCCAGGACGCCGATGATGATCATCGCGATGAGCAGTTCCACGATGCTGAAACCGAGGAGATTTTCCAGTCGCTTCATTCTTCGCTCCAGCCGGCCGCCGGTCCCGGGGGTCGAGTGTACGGCTCCCGCACCATGTCAGGCGCGCCTTTTTCTCCATCACGAGGATGGGCGGGCGTCAAAGAGTCGCGCGACGGACTGCAACGCTTCCGAGGGATGCTCTTGACGCGCCTCTGCCGAGATTCCGTCCCTTCTCCTCAAAAACCCCACTCGATATCGTCGCCCTGTCCGAGCACTTCGGCCTGGCGCTCGTAGTCGGCGGCGGCGGGTGCGGCCAGGCCGCCCGGCATGCCATCGGGTCCCATGCTATAGAGAACGGGGGACCTGTAATCGGTCTCCGGGGCGAAAAAGACGTACGGATTTCCCCAAGCGTCCAGGGGATAGAGATCGGCGTCCTCCTCGGCGGCGGCGAATATGGGGCCGTTGGTTTCGCTAATCATGTCCGGCCGGCGCGTCAGCAGATCGGCGATCTTCATCGCGTTGTGAAAGGGCGCGTACTTGCCTTTCCATTTCTGGGCCAAGACGGCGCGTTCGGGCTCGGACAGAGGATAGACAATCCGGTCCGCCGTGTTGGTGTAGTAGGCAATGGGCACGTCGGTCGTCGGGTCGATGACGCCGCCGATGTCCAAGGCCTGGCCGTTATCCAGGTCCTGGAGCCGAAAGTACCTGTCCGTATCGGCGTAGGCCAAGTTGATGATTTCCGCCAGTTTGTTCATCTCATACTTGGTTGCGGTGATTTTGGAGTCTTGCACCCGCTTGCGCAACATGGGGACGATGACGAGCGCCAGGATGGAAACGATCGTGGCGACGGCAACCATTTCCACGGCGGAGAAGGCCCGCCGACGCCGGGAAGAAGAGAATCTGCCTGCAGTGCGTGTCATGTCGCTTATCCTCGTGGCTTGCCGGTCTTTTCCTGGCGAGATCGCCTCGCGCCCGCCGCTGTGCAGGCGCAGCGCGCCTTGGGGTCCCTCCATGAGGCCTCACCGAATGGGGGCGACTATGTCATCCGATCCGGTTCCCTGGATCCCTGGAATCCCGAGGTATTCGTCCTCAAGGGGGCGCAGACGGCTCTCGGTGTATTCGTCGGGGCTCAAAGCGACGAAATCCGCCTGCCCGGTCTCGTCGCGCCGATAGAGCATGTAGTCCTGCTCGGCCTGTTGCCGGATAGGGGGCTCAACGGGCTCTTCGGACGTCGGTCGCCCGCCCGGAATGCCGTTGCTGCCGTAGCTGACGACGATGGCCCGGTAGTCGGGCTCCTCCGAGGGGGACTTGATCCAGTCGAAATAGCCCTCGTCGTCGATGCCTACGAGGTAGACGATGTAAGGGTTCCCGTAGGGATCGGCGGGCCAGTCGAGAGGGGTGTCGAGACCCGGTATGCGCATCGTGACGACGTAACCGACGCCCGTCTGGCTGGCCGCTCCGCGGGATTTGGGGTTGGGGAGGTAGGGGCCGCCCCACTTTTCATAAATGGCGCGGGCTCGGGGCTGCAAGGTGTCGAACCCGAGAACGTCGAAACCGGGCGGCAGGACGTCTGGCGCTCCGCTGTTGACCCAGAGTTCCTGTTTGGGAAAGCTAAGATAGCCGATCTTCGGGAAAAAGGCGTTGTCGAAATGGGCGTTCGTGAGGCCGTCGGCGATTGAACGGCCGTCGGCGATCGTGCTCTTGCGTTTGGCGTCGCGCATCATGCGCTCCGCGGAGAATATGGCAATAAACGAGAAGAGCGTGATCAGAGCGGCGATGATCAGCATCTCGATCAGGGTAAAACCCCTCGGGCCAATGCGCTGTAACGTTCTCAGCCGTCTCATCGTCTCACGGGGCTCTTTCTTTCTCTCTGCCTTTATTGCTGCAACCCCTGTGGGCACCTCACGGAGTGATTATAGACCGTTCGAAGGATGGCGTCAACGAAATTCATCGGCCAAAACTGCGTTCGGCCGCCGCCGCCTTTTCCTCTCCGCGGGGAGGAGTTTCAAGCCGGCTCGGCGGCGAGGAGAGGACTGGGGGAGCGATTCTCAGCCGTGGCGGATGCCAGTAACTCCAGCTCAGAACCTCGATCTCCGGGCCGGCCAGCGCGAGGAGCGACCGGCACGTCACGGAGCTGCGGCGTGGGTCGTTCGGCGCGGCAACGGGATTGGGCGGGGCGGCGGCGAAAACCACGTAAGCGGCGGAGCTCACCGTCAAGAGAGGAGACAGCTGCATCAGGATGTCCAAGCGTTGCTCAGGGCGAACCGTATCCCAGACGGTCTCATTCGCGGCGAAATCGGACAGGGAAAGGAAAGGAGCCGGCGCCATGCGGATTCCCCGATCGGCCAGGCGACGTCCGCGCGACTCGGGTTTCGAATCGGCCCCCGTCCGGTGGGAACGGGCAATCTCCCTGGTCGCTGCGTCGCGCGCTTCCGCGATGCGTTTGACCATCTTCTCGTCCAGCCCCGGCAGAGTCCCGAGCGCCTCAGGAGAGGCGGTATTCACATTGATTTTCCCATAGGATAGGGGGGCGAGGGTCGCCGCCCACGCGCCCCCGAGTTGCCGGTCGGCGTTCTCCTCTGGGTCGGAAGGGGAGAAGTCCGACGCGCGAGGGACGGACCGACGCCTCTCGGCGCCCAACTCCGCCGGGGGCCAAACGCGGAGTTGCCCGTCTTCGGACAGGGCGCTTGGCACTTCGGCGATCGTGAAACAGTCGAGCAGGCGAAGGTCGAGTTCATTGCCGTGGGACAAGCCGAACCGCGGGAAAAGGGGACCCCGCGAGAAGCCGGCGCTCCCGTCGTCACCCGCGGGGGCCGGCACGGTCAGCGCCTCCGCCGGCGACTCGAAGGGCTGATTCATGCGCTGGGCGAGCGTCTGCCAGCAGTAGCGTTCGTAAGAGGCGCGCGGCGACTCGAGTTGGCTGGCAAAGGGGGTGGCCGCGCCGGGTTGGGCTTCGCGTGAGAAAAGGGACCGCCTATGAAAACCCCGGTTCATTCCGTTGAACGAAGCATTGCGGTAAACCAGGTAGTCGATCAGGTTTCCTTCGTTGTCGAAGAGTTGGATGCGGCCGTTGTTGTCGGGGACGTCCATCCCGGGAATCTCGATCAGTTGCTGGCGCGCCGAGCCGGGCAGAATGGCAAAGACATCCACAAAACTCCCCATTCCCCGGGCGCGTCTCTCCACGGGGGAATCGGCGTCGCCCTTGGCGTCGTCCGTGATGACCAGATACCCGCGCGGCTGGACCCATCCTGACAGTCGGCGGCGGCCCGTTCCCCAATCGATCCACCAGCCGCTGAGATTGACGCCTTGCGCCAAGGGGTTGTGGATCTCGATGTACTCGCCGTTGTCGCCCCCCTCGATGGAGATGACGTCGGGGCAGACCTCGCTGACGACCAGGTTCATCTCAAAGCCGAGAGCCGGCGCCATGCTGGAATCATCGCGAAGACGCGAGGGGATCGAGTCGGCGTCGCGCCGATCCACAAGGTTCAGGGCGAACTGCTCTAGGTCTCTCTTGTCGATGCCGGGATAGGCGTGGCGCAAGACCTCGACGAGTTCATCCGCGGTGGCGTCGTTCAGAGAGGCGCGAACGAAAGTCTTGTCCTGGGCGTCCTGCCAGACTTCCAGGTTGCTGGAGAACGTGGTGAAGTAGGGGGCGATCGCTTGGAAAACCAGGTCGGTGACACCGGGCACGGTTCGCAGCTCGTCGAGCTTGTAGAAAGGAAGGTTTTCACCGTAAGGGAGGCGTTTCTCCCAAGCCTCGGCCAGGGATTGCGCGGCGCCGTGCTCTTGGGGAGACTCCTTGGGGCGGTTCCCGGACCGGTTTGGGGCGCGATCCTTGCTCGTTGCCCGCGATCCTCGCGCGGGCCCATCGTCCCCAACAGCGCCCTTCTGCTTCTCCGGCCTCCGGGCTCTCCCGGCGGCGCGCTCGTCGCGGGCCTTCAGGATGTTGCGGGCCACGTCGCTTGCGCTGACCTTCTCGATCCCGGCCCGGCGAATCAAGGCGGCGATCAGACTCTCAAAGGCCTCCGCCGGAATGCCGCGATGCGGGGAGGAAGGAGTCTTGAGGACCGTCGCCCCTTTCCTGTCCCCGTCGTACGAATCGACCCAGTTCACGTTGACGAGTGCGCACTGGTCCCGGAGATCGACCCCCTCAAGCCAGCGCTCGGCGGCGCGCGCCCGACGGCGGGCCGGGGCGGCGTACGCCGATTGGGGAGCCTCGTCCTCCTCTTCGATCCTTTCCGACGCGTTGTCTCCAGGCTCTGCGCCGTCTTCATCGGCCCCGCCGACCTCATCCGTCGCCGCCGGGGTTCCTGGGTCGTCTCCCTGCGCGGGCGCGAGGGCGACCATCCCCACGGGCCGGCCGACCCGATCCCGAAGCAGATCCAGAGCCACCGAGCTGGCGGCCACGGCGCTCGTACGGGCCTGAACGCCGAGTCCGATGTTGTCGGCGGCGAGTTTCTCGACTTTCGCGGTATAGATGAGCATCGTGGCGAACAGACTCAGGACCGACAGGAGAACAAGAACGAGGAGCAGGATGGAACCCCGGGATGCGTCTCGACGGATCCGCCTAGGCGCGGCAAAGGATGCTCGTCGGGGAAGGAGGGACAGCGAGTGGGGGTGTGTGGCGTTCTGCATCGGGGATCCGCTCTCAGGGAATCATGCTTTCGATGTTGACAATGGAGCGCTCGGTCACTGTCCGGACCGGTTGGCCGTTCGTGTAGGACTCGATCGGTTTGGCATCGGCGTACACCGTGATCTCGACGGCGACGCAGGCGGGAAGATTCAGGGAAGAGCTCCACGATTCGACCCATCGCTCTACGGGCGCTGCGGCGGCGGGGTTCCAATAGAGGCAGTTGAAAGAGAGCACGTCGTAGGCTAGCGGGGAGGTGGAGAGGGCATCGATCGAGCGAACCAGAACCCTTTCGCGTCCTTGGAACTCGGCGACCTTGTATCGAACGTCGTAATCCGGCCCGGACGACGGCGCAACGCGGAAGGCGAGTTCGTCGAGGTGAAAAACGCAGTCTTCGTCCACGCCGAAGTCGCCCAGGTCGTCCACGTCAAGTCCGTCGGGACGCTCGGCCCACGCGCCGATTTCCGCGTGCTGGTCAGCCCAGTCGCCCTCGTCGTCGTTGCGTCCGTCGGGTTGTTCCTCATCCACAAAACCGTCGCCGTCGTTGTCGACGCCGTCGCCTCCAGGGAATAGCCCTCCGGGATCGTTCAGGCCAAGAAACGGCAACGCCGCTCCTTTGATCTCCATGGAGATCGTCTCGAGCGCGGCTCGAGCGTTGGCAACGGCGACGAGGTGGGCGTCGGATTTGGCGGTCAAGTTCAGGATGGTAATGAAGGTGGCGATGACGGAAGTGAGAAGAACCAGAGCGACAAGGAGCGCCACCAGGATCTCCAGGAAGGTGAAGGCGCGCCGCCCGGGGCCAATCCGGGGCCTTCTCGTTGCCGCAAGAGGGCGCGCCGCGACGGCGCGGCGCCGCGAGCGAGGGAACGGGGGTTGGGTGCGGTTGGCAGTCATTTGAAACGGAGCTCGTAAAGGACGTCGCCGCTGGGGCGGAAGGATCGGTCGTAACGGATGATGACCCGCGCCACGCCGGACTCGCGACGCGGGTCCGCGGGTGAAAGGTCGGTGTAGAGCGCGGTCTCACCGGAGAAGCTGTAAGCGAAACGCGTGT
This sequence comes from Sumerlaeia bacterium, assembly GCA_035527775.1. Classification (GTDB taxonomy): domain Bacteria; phylum Sumerlaeota; class Sumerlaeia; order UBA8349; family UBA8349; genus DATKZW01. The sequence continues at coordinate 9,496 of DATKZW010000271.1, forward strand.
CGAGGGGAAACGTCGCCGGGGGGGTCTCGGTCGTCATGGCCTCGATTGCGCTGACGAGCCCTCCGAAGAAGGAATCGTCCCGACGGATCTCCTCGGCCTTCATCTGCGCCAGGTAGACGGCCGTCGTTGTGTCGGCGGAGCGCTCGTTCTGGCGAAGAGTCGTCGGCAGCCAGCCGACGACGGTGACGACGCCGGCGAGCAGAATCGTCATCGCCACCAGCACCTCCAGCAGAGAGAGAGCGCTTCCGCACGGCGGGAGGGAGAATGCGGCTCTCGCGGAAAGGGGGCGGGCGGGGCGACGGCCCATGCCCTTTCCGCGGAGACGGGTGGCGCGAGATGCCGCGTTATGGCTGACAACAGACACTGGTGCGTTCCGCTTCCTGAGCGTGTCAGAATGGTTTTGCCGCCCGCTTGGGCAAGTCGACGGGGCGCCTTCTGGGGGTCCCCGCGTCCTAAGGGTTCCTCTGGTTCTCGAAGACTTCGGCGCGCCCGGTGGGGCCGTAAAGTTTCAGCGCGAAGTACCTCGTCGGATCCGCGTGGTCCGCCGTTCGAAAGATGAAATGAATCAAGGCGTCGTCGCTGATTCCGTCTGGGAAGAAGCGAAAAGAGATCGTGCTGGTCCACGGGTCCGGAATCCCGCCCGCAACGTCGGAGATCTCCACCAGTTCCTCGACGGGTTCGGGCGTGACGATCTTGGAGCGGATGATTGTCCCGGCGTTGTCAATCTCGTCGATCCAATAGCTGGGTTGGCCGGACCAGTAGGTTACCTGATAGTAGCCTGCTCGAGAGACGGCCCAGGAGCGCGCCAAGCCAAAGAGGCGCTGCCACTTGCGCGCCTCTTGTCGGACGGACGTCGCCTTCTGAGAGTTGACGTAGACGGTGAGAGAGACGGTAGACAGAATCGACATCACCGCCAGCACGACCAGAAGCTCCGTGGTCGTCAGGGCCCCCCGGCCGGGGAGGGCTTCTCGACGCAGTGACACCCGTAGCCGAGGCCTTCCATGGACCGACGCGGTTCTTGACCGTTCTGTCTCGTTCTGGGCGCCCATGACCCCGAAGGGGGAAGCCTTTCGTGGTGAACGTTGCGGGCGGCCCGTCGAGACCGACGCCGCCGAGATACGAGCCGCGGGGTCCCCCGCCCTTGGCGGGTCGGCGAACGAGAGGCCGGGGACCGTCATTTAATGGCGTCGCCGATCTTGAACAGGGGCAGATAAAGCGCGATGACGACCAAGCCAACCATGCCTCCGAGACAGACGATCAGCAAGGGTTCGAGGATCGAGGTGAGGCCGTCGACCATGTCGTCCACTTCTCGGCTGTAAGCCTCGGCCACCTTGACCAGCATCTGATCGATGGCTCCCGTTTCCTCACCCACGGCGACCATGTGGATGACCAGAGGGGGGAAGACCTTGGAGTCGCGCAGAGGCTCGTGGATCGTCTCGCCGTCCTTGACACTGTCGTAAACGCCGTCCATGGCTCGGACGATGACCTCGTTGCCGGAGGTCTCCCGGACGATGTCGAGGGACTGGAGAATGGGCACGCCCGCCGTGATGAGAGTCGCCAACGTGTCGGAGAAACGCACGATGGCCACTTTCAGGAACAGCGTGCCGAAAATCGGCATCTTGAGTTTGAAGCGGTCGACGTAGAACTTGCCCGTCTTGTTCCTGTACGTCAGGCGAATCAAGATGACGAAGACGATGATTCCGATGACGACCTTATACGTTTCATGCACCAGGACGTAGCTGGCGTCAATCAGCCACTGGGTCAAGGGGGGCAGCGTGGCCCCCATGCTCGAGTAGATTTCGCCGAACCTCGGCATGATGAAAATCAGGATGAGGCTCACGATGACCGTAGCGAAGACGAGCACGACGACGGGGTACATCAGCGCGGACCGCACCTTGCTGATGATGGCGGCGCGCTTTTCCAGGAACATGGCCACCTTATTGAGAACCGCTTCCAGCACGCCGCCCGCCTCGCCGGCGCGGACCATGTTCACGTAGAGGGGATCGAACTGCTTCGGATGCTTGGACATGGCTTCCGAAAGGCTCGATCCGGACTCGATGTCGTGCGCCATTTGCTGGATCTTTTCCTTGAAGAGAACGGACTCGACCTGCTCCTGGAGAATGTTGAGGCAGCGCAGAATGGGAAGCCCGGCGTCGATGAGGGTCGCGAGCTGGCGGGTGAAAGTGGTGATGTGTTTGAAAGAAATGCGGTGGAAAATTCGCCGTAGGCCGGGAAGGGCGGCCAAGTCCATCTGCGCCGCCGAGACTTTCTGCTCCGCGATTTTGAGGGGATAGAAGCCCATGTCGCGGAGCTTCTCGGCTATCACGTCCTCATTGGGCGCGTCGATTAGACCCTTCACCATCTTGCCCCCCTGATCGAGGGCCTCGTAGCTGTAACTCGACATGACTGGCAACCTCCTTCATCGGGTCTTGGCCGATGCCTGCCAGCGGCACACGGCGCCCCTCTTGACAAACGGGAGCCCTGCGGACCGCCCTTCGTCGCGCCTCTCGTTCCTTGCGCCTCTCGCTCCTTGCGCCTCTCGCTCCTTCCCCCGGGGGATTCCTCCCGCGGTTCTCCGCCCCGATTGGGGCGTCGCCCCCCTGCCCAAGGGGCCCTCACAGGCGCGCGATTCGGGCGGAGGGAACGCCCTCATCCGCGGGCGTACGGCTCGCCACCTCCGAAAACGTGGTCACGCCCATACAGATCTTGATCCAGCCATCCTGGCGCAGGGAGGTCATTCCTTGCTCGATGGCCTTCGCGTGCATTTCATCCGTCGTTGCCTGCTGCAGAATCAGGTCGCAGATGGCGTCGGTGACCTTGAGCTGCTCGAAGACCCCGATGCGGCCTTTGTAACCCGTAAACGCACATTCCTCGCAGCCCGTGCCGTGGGCGAACGTTATGTCTTCGACCTCATGGCGCTGCACCCCGAACTCGGCCAGTTCCTCCGGCGCCGGATCGTGTTCGGCGCGGCAGTTCGGACAGACGGTGCGCACCAGACGCTGGCCGACGATGGCCTCGATCGTGGAACTGATCAGAAACGGCTCGACGCCCATGTCCATGAGTCGGGTGATCGTGCCGGCGGCGCTGTTTGTGTGCAGCGTGGAGAAAACGAGGTGGCCGGTCAAGGCGGCGTTCACGGCGATCGAGGCCGTCTCGAGATCGCGGATCTCGCCGACCAGGATCCGGTCGGGGTCCTGACGCAGAATGGAGCGCAAACACCGGGCGTACGTAAGGCCCACCGACTCGTGAATGTTGATCTGGATGATCCCATCGACCTGGTACTCGACCGGGTCCTCGGTGGTGATGAGTTTCTCCTCCACGCTCTTCACCTCATTGATCGCCGAATAGAGCGTGGTGGTTTTCCCGCACCCGGTGGGTCCCGTAACGAGGACAATCCCGTTCGGTTTGCGGACTTCCTTGAGGAATTCCTCGAGAACGTCCTGGTTCATGCCGAGTTGATTGATGCTCATGCGCATCAGGCTCTTGTCCAGGACGCGCATGGCGATTCCCTCCCCGTGAACCGTGGGCGCCGTGGTGACGCGCAGCTCGACTTCACGGTCCTCGGGAAGGCGCAGGTTGATGCGCCCGTCTTGGGGCCGACGCGTTTCGGCGATGTCGAGATTGGCCATGACTTTCAGACGCGACATCAGGCCGATCTGCATATCCTTGGGCGGCGAATCCATCTCGCGCAACACCCCGTCGACCCGGTAGCGAACTCGCACCAGGTTTTCAAAAGGCTCGATGTGGATGTCGGAGGCGTGTTCGTTGATGGCCTTGAGAAGAATCAGGTTCGTCAGCTTGACTAAGGGGGCCTGGCGCTCGATGGCCGACAGGTCGGTGAGATTGATGACATTGCCGGCGTCCGGGGTGAGGAGGTCTTCCTCGCTCTCCGTCTCGAACTCCACCAGCATCGAGCCCAAGGATTCGTCCCCAAGCCCGTAGCTCCGGTTGATTCGGTCGATGATGTCGTCTTCCCGAGCCACAACGGCATGGACCGCGCACCCAAGCATCAGGGAGAGATCGTCGACGACGGTCGGATCGGAGGGATCGCAAATGGCCAGAGTCAGGACATTCTGCGCGGAGTCGAGACGGAGAGGAAAGACCTTGTACTGCTTGACCTGCTCCGCGTTAAGCATGCGCAGCACCTTGAAGTCCGTGTCGGGATAGTTGTTCAGGTCGACATACTCCATGCCCATCTGGCGCGCGAGGACTTCGTGCATGTCAACGGCGGCGCCGTCCTCAGTGACGAGAATGGCCGGGCCTTGCTCCTGAGCGCGCGCCAGAGCGCTCGAGTCGGGAGCGGCCAGCCGCTGAGCCGCCTCGCCGCGGCGATCGACGTCCTGTTCGACGCTGGCCATCCGCTGAGCCAGGTCCTCGGTAGCCAGGGCTCTCATTTCCCCGACGTAATCCACGTTGGTGGAATCGAACTTCAGCTCGGTAACCACGGAACCAATTCCCCTCTCATGAAGCTTGCGAACTCATCCCTCCGCTCTCATCCTTGCTAGTACTCCCGGGTCTGGACTCCCGAGGCGGCCGGCTCGCGTTCCTCCGTCTCAGGGGTCCTCATCAGCAGCTTCTTCTGCATCTCGGTGCGATCCTGGGCCCGCTCGAGACACACTTCCCCGGTGATTGTCCCCTTGCGGCAGAGTTGGAAGAGGAAGTCATCCAGCGTAATCATGCCTTGCTTGGCGCTTGTCTGGATGATGGACGTGAGTCGGTTGGTCTTGCGCTCGCGGATCAGGTTCTCAACGGCAGGGGTCACACGAAGGATCTCATAGGCGGCCACGCGGCCCTTGCCCGAGGCGCGCGGCACGAGGGTCTGGGAAACGATCATTTCCAGAGCCACGGCGAGAACGGAGCGGATCTGTTCCTGCTGGTTGACGGGAAACTGGTCGATGATGCGGTTGACGGTGTCGGCGGCGCCGATCGTGTGAAGGGTCCCGAACACCAGATGGCCGGTTTCCGCCGCGGTCAGCGCGGCCTCCATCGTCTCCAAGTCGCGCATTTCGCCGACGAGAATAACGTCCGGGTCCATGCGCAAGGCGCCCCGCACGGCGAAGGCGAAAGAGGGCGTGTCGACGTGCAACTCCCGGTGCGTAACGATGGCCTTCTGGTGGGGGTGTGTATACTCGATCGGGTCTTCGACGGTAATGATATGGACGTAGCGGTTCCGGTTGACCCAGTCGATCATGGTCGCCAGCGTTGTGGTCTTCCCCGATCCCGTGGGGCCCGTCACGATCACCAGACCCCGGTGGGCGGCGAGAACGTCGTTGATGGACTCGAAGGGAAGCCCCAGCTCCTCGAAGGTGAGGATGCGGTGCGGGATGAGGCGCATGACGACGCCGATGTTGCCCCGCGTGCGCAACACGGCGGTGCGGAAGCGAGCCTGGTCGCTGTAAGCGTAAGCGAAGTCGGCGCTGCCGTGCTCCTGGAGGAGCTGCTGGTAGCGGGGCGGCGTGATCTCGCGCATGAGCCGCTCGGTGTCGTCCGGGGTCAGAACGTCGGGATCCACGACCTCAAGGACGCCGTTGTTTCGCATGACCGCCGGCTTGCCCACGGCCATGTGCAGGTCCGAGGCGTCGCGCTCGACGATGATCTTCAGCATTTGGTTCATTTCCATCATCGTTCCGGCCCTC
>DATKZW010000272.1:0-8675 GCA_035527775.1 Sumerlaeia bacterium
GGAATGCGGAGGCTCTCGGGGTCGTTCGGAACGGGCAGAGAAAACTCCTCGAGAACTACTTGGCAAAGATCGTCGAGCAGAGCAAAGGGATAGGCAGACAGCGCTATCTAGAGAGCCTACAGCAGGGAGTCGAGGAAAGGAAAGCGAGGACTAGCGCCGCCGCCGTTGTGTGCGAACAGAAAGGGGATCAACCGCTCAGCCTCTACTGGGTGGACCCAGACGGCACGGTAAGACAAGCGCCTGAGAAGCCGCTTCTTCCCTTTGACGGGGCCGCCAAGCGCAAGATGCTCCAATGGGAGGACCCGGAGAAGGAGGGGCTGATCCAGTTCGGCCAGCGGGATCCCAAAGAACGCGAAACACGCGACGTTCTTCTTTACAGGGGCTACTTCCCACCTTGGAACTGGCATCTCGTAGCGCTCGTTGAGAAATCGCAGGTCGCGAAATCCATCAACTGGAAGAAACTGATAGGCGACGTTTCCCCCCTTCCCGACGGCGCCGGGCCAATCCACTCGCGCCTCACAGACTCGGAGGGCAACCTGCTGGCGCCCCCCGGCGAAAAGGGATCCCACGATCTCAGCGTCCTGAGCTTGAAGAACGCCGGCCTCCTCACAAAGATCGGCGAGATCGGGGAAGACGAGGTCGGCTACTCGGAGCGCTTCTGGCCGCAGGGCGAAGGAACCGCTGTCGCCGGGGAGGGCAAAGAAGGGAACGGGGAGACCGTTGCGCCGGGAAAACCCGAGCGCAAGCGGAGTGTGAAACGAGCGGTCGCCTACGCCCGGGTCCCGGGACTCGATGCATTCGTTTTGTCCTCGGCGGACTACCGCGCGATCAGTCGCCCGGCCCGCCTCGCGGCCAATGCCGCCGTTGCCGTTGCCGCCGTCGCCGTGGTCGCGTTCTTTGCCTTCGTTGCGGTCCTGGAGCGCACGCGGTCCCTCCACGAGCGCGTTCGCCTGATCTCGAGTGAGAAAGCCAAGGCGATCGAGGTGCGCGTCAGGGAAACAACCGATGATTTCGAGAAGACCGTCGCGGACTTGCAGGGCAGGGTCGCCCGAGGCCTTCAGGTTGAGAAGGACCTCCGGCAAAGAAACGAGGAACTCGCGTCGTGGGTCGAGGAACTGAAGCAGAGTTCGCGCGAGATCGCCCTGCTTAACCAGATGGGCGATCTGCTGCAGGCCTGCCGGAGCGTGGAGGAGACTTACAGCGTGATCCTCCAGCTGGCCGGCGAGCTGTTCCCCCAGGATTCGGGCGCCCTGTGTCGGTTCCGCGAGTCCGAGAATCTCCTGGAAACCGTCGCCACATGGGGCAAATCCCTCCTCACCGAAAACGAGTTCGCCCTCGACGACTGCTGGGCCTTGCGGCGCGGCAAAGTGCACGTCGTCGAGGAAAGCGACTCCGAGCTGAATTGCCGCCATCTGGCCGCGCCGCCGCCCCACGGCTACATTTGCCTGCCCATGATGGCCCAGGGCGAGCTTCTCGGCATGCTCCACTTGCAGTGCGGCCCGCCCGAGGCGGGCTCAAAACCCGAAGACCGCAGCGCCTTGATCGAGTCGAAGAGGCGTCTTGCTTCGACCGTCACGGAGCAGTTCGGCCTCGCCCTGGCCAACCTGAACCTGCGCGAGATCCTCCGCATCCAATCCATCCGCGACCGCCAGACCGGCCTTTTCAACCGCCGCTACATGGAAGAGTGCCTCGTGCGCGAGATCCACCGCGCGCAACGCCGCGAGAAACCCCTCGGCGTCATCATGCTCGACGTCGATCACTTCAAGAGCTTCAACGACGCGTACGGCCATGAGAAGGGCGACATCGTTCTCCGCGAGCTCGGCGCCACCATTCAGCAGCGCGTCCGCCAGGAAGACGTCGCGTGCCGCTACGGCGGCGAGGAATTCATCATCCTGATGCCCGACGCCCCGCTCTCCATCGCCCAGGAGCGCGCTGAGGAGTTGCGCGAGCACGTCAAGAGGCGCCTCAAAGTCGAGCAACACCCCGTGACGATCTCCCTCGGCGTGGCCGTCTATCCCGACCACGGCCTTACGCAGGAAGCCCTCCTCAACGCCGCCGATTCGGCCCTCTACCGCGCCAAGGAGCAGGGCCGCGACCGGGTTGTCGTTTGGCAGGTTGAGGAGTGAGGCGCGCGCGCCGGCGGGTCAGGGAGAACTCCGACACTTGCACGCTCCTTGCCCTCGTCCCGACGGGGAACGCCCGAAGCCGCGGCGCAGGGGCGTCAGTCCGCGCCTTGGTCTGCGGCCAACTCGCGCAGCAGGCTTCTGCTCGATTCCCTCTCCTGAGGAGTGAAGGCCACGCGCGCCGCCTCGCGTGCGGCGGCGAGGGCTTCCTCGGGCCGTCCGGCCTCGAGGAGGAATCGCGCCCGCCGTTCGTGGTGGGGGGATTTGAGGGGGTAGAGAGCGATTGCCTCGTCAATGAGCGCAAGAGCGCGCTCGCGATTCCCGAGCCGCCACTCGTAGTCGGCCGCCTCCGCTCGCAACGATGCGGAGTCCGGATGCATCTCGCACGCCTTGTCAAGATCATGAACGGCGGCCTGGGGCCTTCCCAGCGCCGCGTGGGCATGGGCGCGATCCTGCCATCGACGGGGGTTGCGCAACTGCCATGCCCAGGCGTGGTCGGCTTGGCGGAACGCTTCATGGCTCAGGCGGGCGGCCTCGGCGAAATCCCCGCGCCGTCGAGCGGCGATGGCCTCGTCTTGCGCGTCGCGCATCCGCTGGACGTAGTAGTCTCCCATCTGCGCGGGCAAAACCACTTGCCACCCCGCGACAAGTACGACCAAGCCCGTGACGGCCAGAAGGGCGCCCGCGAAGGCGCGTCTGGAAGCGCCTCCGACTCTGCCCCGTCTGATCTCCTCTCTCGTGTCCGAGGGCCGTGCTTGGGCGTTCGCACCGGCGCAGAAAGCGCCTGCCAGAAAACAGAAGGCCCCGTAGATTTCGCGGACCTGAAACGTGTATTCGCCGAGCGAATCGATCAGAAACAGAAGCAGAGCGCCGCCGATGGCCAGCCACGAAGCCGTCGGCGATCCCGAGCGGAGACCTTGGACCAGTCGCCGGGCGAGGAGGAACAGAAACCAGATGAACAGCCCGAGGCCCGCCAGTCCCGTCTCGACCGCCGTCTGAATGACGAAGTTGTGAGCATATCGCGTCTCGCCGGCGCCGAGGATCCGGTTGCGCGGGTAAAGTCGGCCGTAGGACCCCAGGCCGTGGCCGGTCAGGGGCGCGTCGCTCCACATCCGCCAGCCGCTGCGCCAATAGCAAAGCCGCTGGAACGCCGTCTTGGCTTGACGCGTCTCGGAGAAGAGCGGCGCTCTCGCCGCACCAGCGGGCTCCGTCCCTTCCGAAGGCGCCGTGGCGCCCGCGACCGCCGACCCTGATGTGCCTGCATCGAGGGAAGGGGAGGGCGGCGGGGGCTCCGACGCCGCCTCGACGCCAGTCAGGCGCAAGACCAGCCACGCGCCGCAAGCAAGAACCAAGAGAGGAAGCGCGCCACGTCGAGCGGCCTGGTCGCCACGGCGCCAGCGTCGAGCCAGAACGGCGGCGGCAATCAGCGCCAGGCCAAGGCAGAACGCCAACGCTCCCCCCGCCGAATCGGTGCGGTATGCCGCGTAGGCCATGGCGGCGGCAACCAAGCCGGCCGTCGCGCGAACGCCCCTGCGTCCTCGTCCCCGCGCCTCCCAGGCGACCGCCGCCGCCATCGGCAGACACATCGCAAGAAACCCACAGAGAATGTTGGGGCCCCCGAACCGCGAGCCGATGCGACCCAGGCCCAGCGCGTAGGCCACTCCCTCCCAGACGGGATCGTTTGGGTCGAAAGCGGGCTCTCTTCGCAACCGCTCGAGTTGAGCGGGGTAGAGGAAATGGCACTGCAAGATCGCGTGGCACGCAAAGGCGGCGCCAAGGCAGGCGAAGAACGAGACAACCAGACGCTCGCCGGCGATCCCACGCGCCTTTCCGCCAGGCGGCGCGGAAAGGAAGACATCGGCCCCTCGCACGGTGAACGCGCCCAGCCAGAACAGGAGCAGACCCAGGGTCCGCGACCCCCCAACATCCGCGCCGTCGGTCGGGACGGTCGAGGAGGCCGTGCGGGCGAGCGCCCATGCCGTGAAGAGAAAAAGGACGGCGCCGGGTGAGACGCAGCCGGCAAGGGACAAACGCGCCCGAACCCCAACGGCCAAGGCCAGAACCCCGGTGAGCCCGAAGGCGGCCATCAACCAGAGACCTTGGAGAGGATAGGCCAACGTGGGCCGGTTGAAGATCAGCGCCAGAAGGACGGCGAAGAAGAGGACGGTCATCCAATAGGCGCGCCGCAGCGAGGAATCCCCAAAGGGCTGGGCATTCAGAAGGGCTCTGTTTATGGGCAATCTACTCATGGAACCGCCCCGGTTCTCGATTCCGAATGACCGACAATGGCCGCTTTTGCGTCGCCAGGACCATGAGGCAGGACCCGTGAAGAGGCCGCCTCTTGTTCGAGATCGTTCTCCGCTTGGGAGGGTTCCAGCCCACCCACATTCCGCTCGAGTCGCGCGGTGAACTCCCCGGAATCGGCGAAGAGATCGATCAAGTCAAGCGGACCCCCGCGCCCGGTCAGAATCTCGCCCCGCCAGTACTGCATCTCGGAATGCGTCGGGGATCGGCCCAGGAACGCGCGATAGAAATGCGTCACATAATCGGAGGCCGTCGGCTGCCTGGCGAGAAACCCCTCGGAAACCACGATCTCGGCGGCGATCCGTTTTGCCGCGCGACGCAGTCTCGAGACGGAATCGAGACGGCTGCTCTCGTCACGGAACGCTTCGGAGTCCGCCACGCGACCCAAAAGCTCCATTGACATCTCGGCGAGGAGATTCTTGCTCCCTTCGCCTTGCCGATCGGGAAACAGACGTCTCAGCCGATAGTCGCATTCCGACGAGGCCACGAAATGCTCGGCCATTTTCCCAAGGCCCCAGTCCATCTCCTCCCACGTCCTGGTTTCTTTTCTGCTTCCCTTCCTGTTGAGAAACGCGCGGTAGAAGTCGTCCGCCCGTTCCTTCTTCGTGCGGCCGCGTTCGGCGTATTCCGCTGAGCGGAACACCCGCGACCCCATCTCGCGCAACAGGAACCGCGCGTCAATCCCATAGTCCTTCGTGAGCATGGCGTACCGTTCTAGCCAGAACTCTCTTTCGACAGGCTTGGGATCGCGTCCCAAGGCGCCCCGGTAGAAATCGTCGATGAACGTGTCGGTCATGAGGGTTTCTTCCACCAGGAGCTGCCGTCCGGTGAAAGGAATCTCCATCTGCAGAAAGCCTTTCGCGTTCGGCGCCTTGAAGAACCGCGCCCACTCTCTTTCCACCGAAGGTCTGATGTCCTTCCTCAGGCCCTCCGAGACGACGATCATGTTGATCTTGTTGTCATCGAGGAAAGCGTCGACTCCCGGGGGCTTCTCCAACGTTGGGAACCACTTGTAGTTGTCCCCCAGATAGAAGTGATAAGGATCCGGCGCCAGAAGGAGGACCTCCCTATCGACGCTGAGACTCTGAATGAACCCAATGGTCGCGACATTGCTTCGATCCGCCGGCGCTCGACTCCCCACGCTCGGCGCAACGGACACGAGCGCCACGCCGAGAAGGACCAATGGCTTGGTCCCGACCAATCGCGGGACGCCCTCCTCACGAAAGACCAGGAGCGAGAGGGGGATGAGGACCAACACGAAAGGCATGAGAAGATAGTGACCGCGGGGGTAGATCAGCAAGATCGCGACGAGTGAGGAGAAAAAGTAAGCGCCGAAGACCAGAAACGTCCCCTTCTCCTCTTGGCATCTCCTCGCCAGCCGGCCCCTCCACTTCCCCCGCCATTTGCAGACCGCGAAAACGGCGGCCACGATTGCCAGCCATTGCTCGACGATGCGAAAGAAGGGCGAATCGGGACAGAGAAGGGGGTAGTGATCGCTCGCGAAGGAAGGGAATCGCCGGGCTGCGCCGAAAACGTTGCTCCGCACGTGTCTTGAGAACAAGGCGGGACTGGCCAGGAACGCGTCCTCGATGCTGTTAACGTCGCCGAAGGACTCGAAGACGATCGATTGCCAGTATCGCCACGGTTCCAGATCGCTCTTTGTCCAACTTGCCCAATTGACGGCGAAGTGCTGAGCGAAGGCGAAAAAGCCGCGCTTCTCCATGTAATCATACTTTCCCACCTGCGCGTCGGATGCCGTCGGCGCCGGCGTCCCCAGGACGGCGAGCGCGGCGCCGGAGACGACAAGGAGAGCGATCAGTCCGCACGCGCATTGGCCGAACCGGGGGGACTTGCGCCGCATCCCCGTCAGAACGAAAAGGCACGCCACAAGGACAAGGTAGGCCAGAAAGAACTCGGGCCGCACGTAGGAAACCAGCAAGGCGCCCAGGCTGTGCCAAAAGACCATGCGCCAGAGCGACTTGGTTCGACTGGTGAGAATGAGGAACACGAGCGCCAACAGCACGGAGAAATGCGAAGGCTTGGGCCACGTGGGCAGATTCGCGCCGGAAATCAGGAGAAAGAACGACACGCACAAGGCGGCCAGGGGGGCGACGCGGTGTCTTCGCAAGAGAAGGAAGAGGCCGATGGGAAGCAGGCCGGTCAGGATTTTGCAGTTCAGGAAATAGAGACCGATTCTGTCGGATCGGATGAGGGACAGCGCGAAATGCCAGAGGACGTAGACCGGCGCCCATGAGGGGTGAGGCAATCCTTCCTCGCGCAACACCACGCCGCGATACAAGTAGTACGAGTCATCGTGGAGTGACACGTCGAAAACGTCTTCGACCCCAAAGGTGAACTTGAGCCCTGCGAGAAGCAAAATCAGGAGACAGAGACGGTCGGCCGTCAGGAAACCGCGGGTTTTCGTCGTTTCGGACAAGAGCGGCTCCTTTCGTGAATGGCAGGCGCGCAACGGCTTTGGCCCGGAAAGGGGCGCGCCGTGAAAACCGATCGAGACGGCAGCGCGCGCCGTGAGGCGAGACCGGGACAATGTGCGAGGGGCTGGGCCTGCGTCCCCATCGCGTCCGCACAGCATTCATGCCAAGAGAAACGATATTATGCCAAGTGATTTCTTGGCTTGGTCTCCTTCAGACGAGGCTTTCGGCAGAAGCGCTTCCTCCTGGCGCCGAAGGCCTGCCAGCGCATCTCGCCGCCATTTCGGCAGCATCGCGGCTGAAAAACCGCGCCTGACTCGCAGTGCTCGGGGGTAACGTGACTGCCCCGGAGCCCTTGCCGATGCAAAGGGTCGCCATGCCGGCCCGTGGGCGCCCCAAATGGCGTCCGTTTGCCCCAGAGGAACGCGTGCGGACGGCGCCTCTCGGCACATCCTGTTCAGCCCTCAGCTTTTTTTCGCCCCTGTGCCGTTTTTTTTCTTGACACGGGGGAGGAACGTGGTATTCTGGGTCCAGTTTGACGGATTATGGAGCGCCCCCTATGTCCACCAGCCTCAGAATCTCCGACGCCGCTGTCCTCGGACTGCACACGGCCGTCCTCCTCGCCGCCAAGCCCGGCCGACCCCTTTCCACCAGCGCCGTCTCGGCAGAGCTCCAGGTCAGCGAGGCCCACCTTTCGAAAGTTCTCCAGCGTCTTGCCAAGGCCGGCCTCGTCGGCTCAGTCCGGGGTCCCAAAGGGGGCTACATTCTGCGCCGGCCTGGCGAGGAGATCGCGTTGCTGGAGGTGTACGAGGCGCTCGAAGGCCCTTTCCCCACGGGGGAGTGTCTACTTCCGTCACGGGTCTGCGGCAATGGGGCCAACTGCATCTTGGGATCGCTGATCCACAGCATCAACACTCAGATGCGCGAGTACCTCGGCGAAACGACGCTGGCCGCGATGGCCCGAGCTTACAAGGGGTAGAAAACCATGGAACAACGCAAGATCATCCGGATTGACGACTCGAAATGCACGGGCTGCGGCCTCTGCGCGCCGGCATGCGCCGAGGGCGCCATCCAGATCATTGACGGGAAGGCCAGACTGGTGAGCGAAGTCTATTGTGACGGTCTCGGGGCCTGTCTCGGCGAGTGTCCCGAAGGCGCCCTGACCATCGAGGAGCGGGAAGCCGAGCCCTTTGATCCCGAAGCGGTCAACGAGCGCCTCAAGACTCTGGCCAGTGGCGCCGACGCCGATTCCGCCGCGGAAGAGGCGCCGGCTCCGGCCCCGGAACCGGCTCGCTCGCAAGGCGGCTGCCCGGGGGCCGTCCTGCGCGATTTGCGGCGGGACGCATCGGCGCCGGCTGTGGCCGCGGCCCGGAGCCGGACTCCCCTCGGGGCGCCCTTGGCGTCGCGCTTGTCGAACTGGCCGATCCAGATCAAGCTGGCGCCCCTCCACGGGCCCCATTACGCAAACGCCCGGTTAGTGATCGCGGCGGATTGCGTTGCTTTCGCATACGCGGACTTCCACCGCAGGTTCCTGCGCAATGATCGCCCGCTCCTGATCGGGTGCCCGAAGCTGGACGATACGGGGCCTTACGTCGCCAAGCTGGCCGAGATATTCCTCAGGAACGCGATTCAGTCCGTCGAGGTCGTCCACATGGAAGTGCCCTGTTGTCACGGCCTTTTCTATCTGATCAAACAGGCTTTGGAGAAATCGGGGGCCTCGATCCCCCTGACTACTACCGAGATCGGCCTGCGCGGCGAGGAACGCAGCACCGTCGGCGCCGTTTCGGCTAGCCGATAAAGGCGAGGAGAGAGAGCC
>DATKZW010000273.1:0-4915 GCA_035527775.1 Sumerlaeia bacterium
TCGGACTGCAAGCATCCATCACTCTGCCGCCGATGCAGCGGCGTCTTGAGGAGGTTATCCTGACCATGGCAAAGAAACGAAGTGCGGCGACGCGAGGAGCCGCTGCCAAAAAGCGATCGGCCAATAAACCGGCGTCGAGGGCCAAGGCGTCCGGAGCCGGGGCGAAAAAAGGCCCGCCCAAGAAGAGAGGCAGGAAAACGACCCTGAAAGCCGCGAAAGAGACGGCAAGGAAACCCGCGAAGAAGGCGGAGACGAAGCGGCCCAAGAAGGCCGCGGCCAGGAAGTCCGTGCCGAAAAGGGCAAAGAGGAGAGCTGCCGCGGAAGAACCGGCCCCCAAGACCGCCAAGAAGACGGCAAGAAAACCGCCGAGGAGGAAACTCGCCCCGAGGAAGGCGACCCCGAAGAGGAAGCCTGCCCCGAAGAAGGCGGCGCTGAAACGGACGGTCCTGAGGAGGGCGGCCGTCAAGAGAGCGGCGAAGGACATCGTGGCCAGGAAGGCTGCCACGAAGAGGACGGCGGCGAAAGGCGTGAAGCCAAGCAAGAGAGCGCCGAAATCCGCGGCCAAAAAACCGTCGGCGAGGAAAGCCGCCGTCAAGCAGCTGGCCGCGCGGAAATCATCCCTCGCCGCCCCCGCGAAGCCGAGCCCCCAGGCCGCCCCGCCCAAGGCCGAGCGCCTCGCGTACGGCATGTACAACGGGATTCTAATCTGTGAGAATCCCAAGGTGTTGCCTCGCAGGACGCCTTACTCGGAAAGGGAGATCCAAACGCTGCACCAGATTCTCCTGGATGAACGCACACGCCTGTTTGAGATCCTCCGCGATCTCGAAAGCCTCACCTTCCGCAATTCCGAGGACGAAGGCAAAAGCGTTGCGCCCGGCTACTCGATCCATCTGGCGGAGAACGCCACGGACAATATCGACACCGAAACCGCTCTGCTTCTTCGACGCGACGAGGAGGAAGCGTTGGCGCAGGTGATGGCGGCCATCGAGAGGCTGGAGCAAGGCATTTACGGGGTCTGCATGGCGTGCGGATCGAAGATCGGCATGGCCCGCCTCCGGGCGAAGCCGGACGCTCATCTCTGCATGCAATGCCGGGTGCGCTACGACAAAGAGGCGCGCAGACGCTAGAAACCGTTTCAGGACGCCTCAGAGCGATAAAAGCGCGCCGGCCCGCGCGGGAGGTCATGAAACAGCCTGAAGGGCGATCCCCCGATGGACAGGTCAACCGAATCCCCGAACCGACCGGGCGCCTCCATGCGGCCATTCCTTCTCAGCGCATCCTCCGTGATTTTCTGGGGCGGGGCCGCCGCCGTCTTGGCTCTCGACCAAGTCTCGAAGGCATGGGCGCTAACCACCCTCGCGCCCGGTCCGCCGACAAGCCCCCTGCGACCGTCTCCCTCGATCGCGATCGTGCCGGGCTGTCTGCGTCTGGAGTACGCCGAGAACACCGGCGCCGCTTTCTCCCTCCTCCAGCATCACCCCGGGCTTCTGACCGCGACCGCTTGCCTCCTGGCCGTGGCCGTTCTTCTCTGGAGCGCCTTCCTGCCTCCCCACGAACGCCTAAGCCGCCTCTCGCTCGGCCTGATCTTCGGCGGCGCCGTGGGGAATCTTGTGGATCGGTTCCGCTTCGGCTACGTTGTGGATTTCATCGTTGCCTACTGGAGAAGCTACGCCTGGCCAACCTTCAACGTCGCCGACAGCGCCATCTGCACGGGAATCGGCCTCTTCTTTCTCGTCTCCTACCTGGCGGCCCGCACAGCGTCCAGGGCCAAGTAGGAGCAGCCGCCGGCCAAGGCCCGGGCGGGCAAACAAGTCGCCCGGCAATGAGGATGACGCCGTCGGAGAAGAACGTTCCTCGCCGCTGAGACGGGGTGTCTGACGACGGGCGCCGTCCGATGAGAGAGGAGAGAAGCTGATGAGCCTGATGGCGGGATATGGGGAGCGCGTGATCACCCCGCCTTTGGGCGTGGAACTGTGCGGCTACGGCTATTATCTCGAGCGGCGCGCCGAATCGGTCTGGGACGACCTCAAGGCCCGAGCCCTCTGCCTTCGTCAAGACGGCGCGGACGGGGTCCGCGAGGCGACGCTCATCTTGATAGTGTGCGACCTGATCGGCTTTTCGGTGGAGTTCGCCGACTCGGTGCGCGGCGAGGTCGCCCGCGAGCACGGTCTGCCGCGCGAGAACGTCCTCCTTTCCTGCACGCACACCCACACGGGACCGGGCACGTTCCCTCTGGAAGGGGTGGGGGAGGTGGACGCGGATTACGTCGCGACCCTGCCGTCCCGCATTCGCGAAGCCGCGCGGGCGGCCGTGGCGGACCTTCGCGCGGCGGAGTTCGCCTGCTGTGTCGAGGCGATCGAGCCCATCGGGTTCAATCGGCGGAACGGGCGGTTCGAGCCGATCGACCCGGCGCTCAAGATGGGCGTGTTCCGGCGGACGGGGTCCGTGAGGCGGACGGGGTCCGTGAGCCGAAGCGAGAAGAGCATTTACCTGCTCAACTACGCCTGTCACGCCGTGACGCTCGGCGCCCAGCCGCATGTTTCCGCCGACTGGCCCGGCGCGGCGGCGCGCGCCTTCGAGGCGGACGCGGACGGGGCCCATGAGGGTGCGCACGCTCTTGTCCTTCAGGGCTTTTCCGGCGACATCGACCCCGTGGGACACCTCAATCGCTGGGGCGGCGGGACGGGCGAGGATCTCGAGCGCTATGGGGGCCTGATCCGCAGCCACGCGCGCCGCATGGAGCGCAATGCGGAAGTCGAACCCGATCCGTTCCTGCATGCCGCCGAGGAACGCATCTTTCTGCCTCTGCAAGTTCCCTCCGTCGAAGAGATCGAGGAAGAAGTGCGCAAACTCAAAGAGATTTACAAGAGCGGCGCCGAAGGCTTCCTGCGCTTTCTGGAGTGGTGGGAGAAGCGCGCCAAGGAGCGCCGCCCCGAACTGGCCGCGGCGCCCGAAGTCCCCAACGCGCCCGTTCAGGCGCTGTCGATCGGCAGCCTGCGCGTCCTGGCGCTTCCCGGCGAGATCTTCTGCGAGTACGGACTGCGTCTGGCGAAGGACTGGGCGCCGCTGATGACGGTGGGTTACGCCGGCGGCGGGCTCGGTTATTTCCCCACTCGCAACGCGTACGAAGTGGAGGGCGACTACGCCGCTTACGCGGCCCCGAAGTTCCACGTCGGCTTCCCCTTCACTCCGGATCTCGAAGACGTTGCCATTGAGGGAGCCACGCGCGCGCTCCGCGCCGCGACTGGGCAAGGCTAAGGGGCTGGGGTTGGGGAGAGGACGGCACGCTTATTCCCCGCCGAGGAAAGGAAAGTCATCATGGGAGCCCTGGCAATCAACGGCGGCGAGCCGATCCGAACCAAGCCGTTTCCCTCTTGGCCGGTGTTCGGGAAGGAGGAGGAGAAGAACCTTCTCGAGACGCTCCATTCGGGGAACTGGTGGTACGGCGAGCGCGTGCGTGAGTTCGAGAGACGCTTCGCCGAGTTCCAGAACGCCAAGTACGGGGTCAGTTGCTCGAACGGCACGACGGCGATTCAACTCTCGCTCCGGACCCTGGGCATCGGGGCCGGAGACGAGGCGCTTGTCCCCGCCTATACGTTTCTAGCGACGGCGACCGCGGTCCTGGATGTCAACGCGATCCCGGTCTTTGTCGACATCGAAGAAGACACCCTCAACATGAATCTGGACGAAGCGGAACGTCTCATCACGGAGAAGACGCGCGCCATCGTCGTCGTCCACTTCGCCGGATTGCCCGCCGACATGGACCGGGCGAACGAACTCGGGAAGAAGTACGGGCTGCGCATCGTGGAGGACGCGGCCCACGGCTGGGGGACCCAGTGGAAGGGGAAAGGCGCGGGCGCCCTCGGCGAGATGGGGACCTTCAGCCTCCAGCAAAGCAAGAACATCACGTCGGCCGAGGGCGGCATGATCCTCACGGATCACGAGGAGTACGCCGCCGTGGCGCGCTCCCTTTCCAACTGCGGTCGCGTCGAGGGACACGCCTGGTACGACAGCCCGCGCCTCGGCGGCAACTATCGCCTGACGGAATTCCAGGCCGCCATTCTCCTGGCGCAGCTCGACCGGCTCGAAGCGCAAACCGTCAAGCGCGAAGCGAACGCCGCCATTCTCGACAAGGAACTCGCCAAGGTCCCCGGCGTCAAGCCCATGCGCCGCGACAAGCGCGTGACGCGCCGCTCGTGGCACCTCTATCCCTTCCGTTTCATCTCGTCGGAGTTCGGCGGCCTCTCGCGCGACAAGTTCGTTGAGGCATTGAGCGCGGAAGGGATCCCGGCATCGCCCGGCTACCTGACGCCGGTCTATGGCAACGGGGGATTCCTGGAGCTTTCCAGCGCTCGGGGCAAGGAGAATTGCCCTCTCTCGTGCCCGTATTATGGGAAAGAGATGGACTATGGCTCGGTTCACTGCGCGGTCGCCGAGCATCTGTGCAAGGAGGAAATGGTCTGGCTCGGCCACCCTATGCTCCTGGGCGACGCCGACGACATGGCCGACATCGTCCGGGCGGTCGGGAAGATCCACGAAAACCGAAGCGAGATCTCGTAGAAGCCATCCCAGACGTCATGTCCCGTCCAGGCGCGCCGGCAATGGGAGAAATGACGCGCGTGCCCAAACGAGTTTGGGCGCGGCGCCCGAGGATTTTGGGACGGGCTCTTGAGGCATCTCTCGAAGGGGGAGTCCGCAGGATCTGTGGTGGGGCTGGTGCGGCGTTGCCCCGCCCTACAAGACGACGCATCTTCTCGTGAACCGTAAGGTGGGGCAACGCCGCACCATGCGGGCACAGGTGTCGAGAACAGCTCGAATCGGAAGCAGGGCTCGAGCCGTCTCGGGACGCGTGAAGCGCCCGAGGTCGAGCCTCTCGCAGATACTCTCAGGCGACGCAGGACCGCGGTTGGGCGCG
>DATKZW010000274.1:0-3761 GCA_035527775.1 Sumerlaeia bacterium
AGAATGCGCAGGTCGGCGTCGATGAGCCACCAATAGTTGCGGCGCTTCTCGATCGGCAACAGGCCGGGCCGCTCCGTCTGATCGACGATTGCTTTCAACTGCGCCACGACGGCCCGCATTCTCTCCGTATCCTTTTCGAACTCTTCCCCGGTTCCTTCCGGCGTAGCCAGCCGCTGCGCCCAGCCGCGGATGTGGTTCATCGCCTCCATGTAGGGCCCCTCCGCGCCCGCGCCGAACAAGACGTCCGCCATCGCGCGCTCCGACTTCTCCGTGTCATAGCGAGCCGGGTCCCAAAGGTAGGAACCCCACACGGGCCAGCTCAGATCGGGATTGTGCACGTTGCCCCACGCGCGCCGCGTGCGCGCGGGCAGAGTCTGGAGTTCCCTGAGAAGGTCCTCGGAGAACTCGACTTCGCCGTACCAGCCCCACTCGACGTGATTCAGGCCTCCCATCAGACCGGCGAAGGCGGGTTTGACCCACTCGTCATGCCCCAGCGGCCAGACGCCGTTGTGCCACCATTCGTAGTTCCGCAGACCCGCCTTCTCGACCGCCGCGATCTCCTTCGCGTCGTAGGGGCAGAAGATCATGCCCACGTCGTCAAGGTCCGTCGCTTCGAGGAAAGGCTTGTAGTACGACGCCTTCCAGCCTTTCCAGTAGTGCGTGGGGCACATGAGCAGCCGCTTCACGCCGTGCTGACGCGCAACCTCCTTCATGATGCGAACCCACTGGACGTGCTCGCGCCCCAGCTCCTCGGGCGGCATGTTCTCGGCGATGTCGTCGAGCATCAGCACGAAGCCATCGACCCCGAGCAGGCCGAACTGCTCGAACATGCGGCGAACCAAGGCGACCGTTCTCTCGTCCGAGGTGAGGAACTTGTAGTCCTTGTATCGTTCCGGATGCCGCTTCCAGTGATCGAGGACCCAACGCTGGGCGGTCCCGCCGTAGAAGAGAATGCCGCGCCGCCGGCACTCCTCGATCAGTCCGGGGACCTCCGAGTGCAGCGTCTCTTCCCACCCCTCTTTCGGCGCGCGGTGCGGGTAGAAGTGCTTGTAGGTCTGGGCGTTCATGCGCCATCGGGCCATCCAATCGAGATCCTTGGGATCGCGCGTGAACCAGGGATAGCCGCGGATCTCCATGACGGGCCAGTCCTCGACGTAAAGAGGAGAAGGCAGCACAAGCCGACCGTCTTTCTTCGACAGAAGCTGGATGAAGGTGAAACAACCGTACAGAGCGCCGACCGGGTCCGAACCCACGATCCGAACTTCCGGCTCCGACGCGCCGCTCGCCAGTTCGATGACGTAGCCTTCCTTTTGAGGCAGTTTCCCAAGCCCTTCGCGCGCCCTGGCGTCGAGCCGTTCCGCTAGGGCGGGGAAGGTCTCGGCCGTCCCGATGGAGATCGCGCCGGCGCGCGGTTCGCCTTTGTCTTCGACCGCCGCGGCGACCCCAAAACGGGCCTGGAGATCGCCTTTTAGGGTCTCCGCCGCGTAGCGCTCGGTGGCCGTGGCGCCGGGGGCAATAACGATGACGGTTTTCTCGGCCAGCGTTGCCGAACCCTCCCCCGCGGCCACATGGCGCGGCGGCGGCATGACGGTAACGGCCGACGCCGCCTCAATCCCGGCGAGCAAAAGGCACAGCGACAGGAATCTCGTCCAAAGAAGATCTCGGCGCCCCATAGTTTTCCTCTCCTCTTTGCCAGACAACGTTCTGTGGGGGCCGAGAAGACCAGAAGTCCCGGCGGGAGGCAAGGGAAAAGTCACAGGCGACCCGGGCGGGGTTTTCGCGAAGCGGCCCCGTTCGGTCGGTCGAAGGATGAAGGCGAAAGGCCAAAGGCGGAAGGATGAAGAACAGGAATCTCTTCTCTGGAAACAGCTTTTCGGGTAGATTCGTTGCGGCGAGATCCTCCCGGATCGCCCGTCGGAGACCGCCTCCCACGTCCGCAGCAAGCCGCCGGTGGGCCTGGGCAAGACATGTCGCGCGGGATCTTGAGCGCCGAGCGTTTCTCATGGACTTTTCCCACTGACCTTTCGGAGACGAAAAATGCGATTGACAAAGCGCGTGCTGGCAGTCTGGATTCTCGCGTGTATCGGCCTCGGGCCGGCCGCCGGGGCGCCAGAAGCGACAGGAAGCGATACGTCGATGCAAGCAACTCCGCGGAAAGTCCGAGCCGTCGTCGTGACCGGCGGCCATTCCTACGACGAAGAAGCGTTTGCGAAACTCTTCCAGGGATGCGACGACATCCAGTGCGATCTGGCGCCGCAGACGGACGACAGCGAGATCTTCGAGGACATTGGCGCGTGGGAGTACGACGTCATCGTTCTCTACAACATGACCCAGAAGATCCCCGAGACGCGCCGGCGGAATATGCAGAGACTTCTCGACCGCGGCGTGGGCGTGGTGGCGCTGCATCACTCTCTTGGGGCCTTTCAGGAATGGCCCGAGTTCGAGCACGTCGTCGGCGGCAGATACTACCTGAGCGACACGGAGATCGACGGCGTCAAACGCGCCGCGTCCGGTTTCAAGGATGACGTGCGCTTCAGGATTCACGTCGCGGGCGGGAATCATCCCGTCACGCGCGGAGTCCGGGATTTCCAGGTCACGGACGAAACGTATTGCCGCTACACGGTCGATCCCGAGGCGACCGTGCTGCTAGTGACCGACGACCCGAGCAGCGAGAAGACGCTGGCCTGGGCCCACGTCTACCGCAACGCCCGCGTCGCGACCATTCAGCCGGGACACGGTCCCGGGACCTTTGCCAATGAGCAGTACCGCGCGCTCGTTGCCAATGCCATCCGTTGGGCGGCGGGGCCGGTTGGGCGCGAGGAACTGCCCGGCAACCAAGTCAAGGTCTCCGCCATCGCGATCGGCTTCGGCGGCGAGCGCGACGCAAAAGTGAAGCTCGCCATCGAACACCTTCACGCGGCCGGGAAAAACGGCGTCGACATAGCGTGTCTCCCTGAGGAGTTTGGAGGAACGGACGCCGAGCCTATCCCCGGTCCCACCACGCAAGCCGTCGCTGAACTCGCGAAGCAGTACCGCATGTATGTTATCTGCCCGATTCGGGAACAAGCGGGCGAGAAGCAGTACAACACGTCCGTCCTGATCGACCGGCAAGGAGAAGTCGCCGGCTGCTACCGGAAGATCTTCGTCTTCTGGGGTGAAGGTCTGCACTGCAGCGCGGACGGGGTCAAGGTCTTTGACACGGACTTCGGCAGGATCGGCATCCTCACCTGCTTCGACCTGAATTTCCCCGATCTCTGGCAGGAGTGCGACGAGCGGAACGTGGACGTCGTTTTCTGGCCCAGCGCCTACGGCGGCGGATCGCCTCTCAACGCTTACGCCGTGCTCTATCATTACGCCATCGTGCCCGTCGGGGCGGGGAACATCATCGACGTTACGGGCAAGGAGGTCGAGGACGTCGAGAAGCCGATGCCGCAGCAGTTCATCGCGACTCTCGATCTCGACCGCACGTTCATCCACAGCAATTTCAATGACGAGAAGGTTCCGCGCCTTCTCAAAGAACAGCGGGGGAAGGTCGTGCAGGAGCATTGGTATGACATGGAATCGTGGTGGGTCTTGCGCGCGGTGAAACCGGGCGTGCGGGTGCGGGACCTCTGCAGGAAGTACGGCATCGAAACGCTTCGCGAGTACCAGCGCCGGAGCCGCAAAGAGATCAACGAAGCCCGCGAAAAGGGAGAGCGGATCTAGTGTGCTGGGCTGTGTTTTTTGGCCCCTTCAGGGCCACGAGAACATGGGTGCGCTTC
>DATKZW010000275.1:0-3179 GCA_035527775.1 Sumerlaeia bacterium
CGCCGGAAGCCTCCCTGTGCTTTTCTCGATTCCTGCTAAGTCAAGTTAGCACAAAGCTTCCGGCGGAGCTATTGTTTTCTGCCCTTTTCTCTCTGCCTGTCGGTGAAGGATCAAGGGCCTGGCATGAAAAACCCACACCTATGTCGTGCACCCTCGCCGGGGTCATTCGCGGCGGGTCCTCCGCGCGGCCGTGTTCCGGCCAAGCGGGGGATTTGCTCGACGCCCGGCGCGGGGCGGGCGCGACCCGTTCGTCGCGGGCCTCCATCCCGCCGCCGACGGCCTCGCTCTGAGTCTGCGCCCGAAGATCCTGTGCGCCTACAGGTCCAAGGTCCATGCCCCTGACTGGCCCGGCGTCTCGCTGACGGTGACTCGCAGGCGCCGCATGCGGGCGGCGGCCGGGTCTTTTCGCAAACGGGCCGCCAGACGTTCGGCCAAGTGGTGGGCCAGGTGTTCCATGGTCGTGTTGGGGAGGGGCAGCAGGGCGCAATCCGTTCGAGGCAAGCAATAGCGCTTCCCTTCGCAAGTCAGATCGACGCGCTCTTCATCGACGGCGACGGCGATCAGAGGGCTCTCGAGAGCTACGAGAACGCGCTCATCCAGTTCGTCGCACAGTTCGCGCACCCATCTCTTGAGTGCGCCGACGTCGAGGACCATTCCCGCGTCGTCGAGTTCGCCGGACAAACGCGCCTGGACCTGGTAGTTGTGGCCGTGCAGGCGCTCGACGGAGCCGTCGGCGAAACTCGCCAGATGAGCGGCGCTGAACTTCAGCGCTTCCTTGCGGGTCTCAATGGTGTAAGTCTTCACGGCGTCCTCAAAGGCGCCGGCGTCGCCCCGGGCGCCGGGCGCGAATCCAAACGGTCTTCCGATCGGCGCGGAGCGCACGTCCGCGACGACGTGGCCGCGCCGGGGCGGCGCGGCTCTCAAAAGACGGCTTCAACGGGAGAGGCGCTGGGATCCTCCACGACCTTCAGCTTCTTGAACGTCTGGGTTTTCTCCGTGTCAGGATCGCCGACTCTCACGGTGTAAGATCCTTTCTCGAACACCTTTGGCGTGAAAGAGGCGCCAGGGATTCGCAGCGCATAAACGATCTCGTCGTCTGCCTCACGAATGACCTCGATCACCGGCTCGGTCATGCCGCGCACCTCGACCTTCGGAAGATGGCCGAATGCTTTGCGGTTGTAGCTGTCGGTTTGGCCAACTGTTTTCGGCCATCCCGGATACTGGCGGTTGTTCTGCGGATCGGCCGGATCGGCGTAGCGAGGCCAGCACTCGAATTCGACGGTGCGATCGGGCTTGGTGAATCTCACGATGCCATAGCCGGGGGCGCTGTCGTACAGGGCGGCGGGCTCGCGGCCGGAGATCGCCGGATTCGCCACGGCGTAGACGGTCATGTGATTGCCGAAGCCGTCCAAGTAGTCGCCCGTGTACTTCGGCGCTCCCGGTTCCTGGTTTTTCCCCGCCTCGGGGGGATACCAGCGTCTTGGGAAGAAGTTCGCGATGGAGGGAACGCAAAAAGCGAATCCCCCGTCGCGCCAGTCCTCCACGCCGTACTGAATCAGGCTGCCGAGGTGCTGGTCGCCGGCGATGTGGACCGCGAAGCCGCGGCGCATCTCGCGCAACGCCTTGTTGCGTCCGGTCTGGGGCCAGCCGTTGGAGTCGGCGTCGGCGGCCAGTTTGTCGTTCTCGGCGTACTCGCCGGGCTTCGGGCGCTCGAGACCCGGAACCACCCCGTCGCCTTCAGCCGACGCGGGCAGGGTCGCCACGTTCGAGAAAACCGTCTGCGACAGGACGGCCTTCATGCAGGCGCCCCCGGTCCAGTCCGTCGCCCAGTTGTGGAGGAAATCGAGCTGCCTCTGCCCCAAGAGTTGCGCCCCGGGAACGTCGCCCTCCCTGGCCGGGTCGTAGTCGGGGTTCTTCGACCAGCCGTTGACGATCTTTGCGTCCGGGATCAAGGGCGTGGCGGAGGACTTGAACTTGCGGTCCTCGAGGATGGCGAAGCCGACGCGCCCGTAGTTCATGGCGCAGTAGTAGACGCCGATGCCTTGCTCGACCGGTGTGGGATCGTAGGGATCGGGAAGATGGCTGGTCTGGGTGCGCTGAACCATGTTGACGAATTCCGGGGGATTGGTGTAGCCGCCGTCGTCCTGGCTCGCCGCCTTTCGACCGCCGGCCCCCCACAGGTTGCCCTGGTAGACGTCGTGGTCGTCCGGGATGCAGACGCACGGAACGTCCTTGGTCAGATCGCGGAAGGCCCAGCACCACAGATACCACTTGTAGAGGTAGTCCAGTTCCAGGTTCTCCCCCTTGTCGGCGCCCGTAGGGCTGGCGCCTTCGTAGACCTGATCGCCGCTGAAGAAAAGCAAGTCGGGCTTGTGCGACTTCGCGAGATTCCGGACGATTTCGCCATGGGGAAACCAGAGACTGTCCTTCGTCCATGAGAATTGCTCTCGATCGACTCCGGGGCGCCGGACGTTGTGGTTTCCCGTGAAGGCCGCCACCACGATGGTCGGCTTTTCCACGGGGTCCCGTCTCACGACGCCCTCCCAGTGGCGACCTTTCGCCTGCAGGCCGCTCTCGATGAGGTCGTACCTGATACGGTAAGGCGTGTCCTTCGTTGCGTCCCAGTTCTCGACGCGAAAGCTCGCCGTGTAGCCGGGCCTGACGATCTCCGATTTGCCGATTTCCTTCCACTGGTCTCCGTCCAGGATCTCGAGGGCGGCGGTCCGCGTGTCCGCGTAGCCGAGAGGCATCATCTGAGCCGTCATCTTCAGGACGCCGCCGCTCAGGGTGTATTGCGTCGAAAGTATCGGCCCGCAAGTGCGATCGTCATGGGCCTCGACCTTCCCGCCCTCCACGGTCAGATCCCTGAACCAGAACCGGGCGCCAGACCCGCGCGTGCCCGGATGAGAAACAAGCGCGATGCCGCCCGTTAACCTTTCGGGGGCGACACTGCCCAGAAAAGTAGTGCTCACCGCGTTTCTCATACCCGTGGCCGTTACGTGCAACTCCAGAACGTAGTCCCCGTGGTCGAATCTCCCGCGCAACTCGATCTCGACCTCGTCGGGCACAACGTAGGGTTTCTCTCCCGCCCGGGAGAGAATCGGGCAATCTTTCACCGTCATGTCGCGAATCACCGCGCGACGCGTGCCGTCGACCCCGGCCAGGATTCCGCCGCCAGG
>DATKZW010000276.1:0-19405 GCA_035527775.1 Sumerlaeia bacterium
AGGGTTCATCCGTGCAGTCGGAGACAAGATCCTTTTCTCCGCTAACGACGGAAGCCGCGGACAGGAATTGTGGAGAGCGTACCACTACGTCTCTCCCGTCAAGAACTGGATGCTCTGGGAATAGCGTCATCTGAGGAAAGGCGCTCTGTGAATCGCCTTGACCCTCATCTGGGGATGTTGCGCAACGCATTTGCGGTCTGCCATCCAGGAGGAAGCGAGCGATGGTTCCTGCCGTCTGTAACAGGGCAAACGTTTGTCACATGAGTGCGCTTGGCGCTGAGGTGTTCCATGACTTGATAGAGAGAGGGGGCCATGAACTCATACCGGTTGCCGGGGCGGGAAGCTTTGGACCTGGGGAGCCGTCCATTGCCTACTTCGACTACGGCGAGCAGTTTGATTGGCAGAGGGAGGGCGGAGGGCGCCCGTTTCTTCACGAAAGGAGGGCATGAGATGAGAAGCAAACTCGCTTCGCAGTTGATGGCCGTCGCGGCGCTGGTCGCCGTCGGGATCTATTCGATCCGGTGCAAACCGGCGTGGAGCCCGGAAGGCGACCGCGTGGCCTACATCTATTGGACGAAACCCGAAAACAAAGAGACGCGGGGGATCGCGATCTGCGACGTTGGCGCCCGGAAAAGCCGATCCATTCTCCAAGTCACAGAGGATACATTGGAGGACGTCGGGGCGCCGGTTGAAGTCCTCTGGCCCAAGAGAGGCGAGGACTTGATCTGCGTCTCCTTGGCTGAGAAGGGGAAAACGAAGGACGGCAAAGAAGCCAAGAGCGCGATCGTCTCGAAGGTCAGTATCCGGACGGGCGAACGGGCGAGAATCATCGACGCGCCGACATCGGAGAGCCTCGAGAGTCCCGGCCTCGTGTGTCCGACCGTACTCGACAAGGACCGGTGGATCTGGATGCGCGGCGAAGACGCGTCCATCCGATTGGACCTGAAGAGAAAAGAAGCCACCGTGACGCCGGGCGGGAGCTGGGTGTTTGGGGAGAGCGGGAAAGTGCGCTTCGTGCGTCCCGACCCGGACGGGAGCATCGTCTTCGGGAAGATGTCCGGCTGGTTTTCCCGCAAGGAGAAAGCCCTCTTCAAGCTGGCGGGGACAAAGGACGAGAAATGGTTTCGAGTGCCCGTGGCCGCTGCCCCCGTCAAGAAGAAGCGGTTCGCGCTGCTGGAGGCCGGGGACGGCAGCAAAGCGCTCGTTCTCTTGACGGAGCGCGGGAAGGCGGTACAGAGGATCGCTATACCTAAGGACGTCGATCCCGGCGATCTGTCGGACGTGAAGAATTTCGCCGTCCTCCAAGGAGCTTGGCATCCCGAAGGCAATCTTCTCTGGTTCGCGGTGGAGTTCGGCGGCGGGGCCGAAGACAAGCGCGTCGGCATTGCCGAGATCGACGTCGAGACCGGGATCGTCCGCCGCATCGAACTGGACGAAGCCTGGGCCGGGGACAAGGCGAGCCTCCTGCAGATGTCCCTCTCCCCCGACGCAAGGCATCTGGCCCTGTCCATTCTAAGGTCGGAGGACCGTGTCGTGTTGGGGCTGGTTGACCTGACTGCGGAAAAGCCGACCATCGTTCTCATCGACCTCCCGGCCGGCGATGAGGCCCCTTAGGCAGCAGGGCGGGGCGGCGGACGCCGTTGCGTCCTCTGCCCCGCCCTGCGATTCCGCTGCCGAGGGCGTCTGTTCCATACTCTTCGCTCGTCCTGTTAGACGATGCTCCACGAGATCGCCGACGCCGTCTACTCCGTCCTCTGCCACCAGGAAGCCGCGCGCTGCTGGGCGCCGGGGGGGAATGCCCTGCCCTTCTGCGCGCGATGCACGGGGGTCTATGCCGGGGCCGCTCTCGCCGTCTGCCTGGCGCCGCTGATGCGGTTCAGGCCGGGCAGGTGGGCGCTCGCAGTACACGGGTTCTTCCTCATCCAGATGGTTCCCTTCGGCTTTCATCTTATCCCGCATCCGGCGACCGTCCGGACCTTGTCGGGCCAGCTCTTCGCCATCGGCGCCTTGTTTTTTCTTTGGCGCAACCTGTTCCGGCGATGGCGCCTGGATCGCTCGGATCGCGTCGGCGCTCCGGCGGGCCGCCGTTACGGGTACGGGGTCGCACTGTCGCTGGTTCTCCTCCAAGCGCTTGTGCGGGCGCCGTTCTCCTTCGCCCAGGGTCTCTTGGAGTTCCTCGCCGTCCTCGGTGCGGCGGCGCTTTGCGTGACCGCGGCCCTCACCATGTACGATCTCCTCTTTTCCGCATACCCTGGCGCGTGCGCCAGCCCCCCGCGGCGGACCGTCCGCGCCGGCCCCTCCCCGCCGGATCATGCCGAGCCGATCCATCCGCCATCGCCCGAGCGGCACTAGCGGACCCGGCGCCGCAAGTCGGGCGCAGCCGCCGGCTGCGCGGCGCGTTTTTCCGCCGGCGACTACTCGAACGTTGGTCAACCGAAGAACCGTCGCGTCGTCCAGAAGGGGCGCAACACCGCTCCGGGCAGCGGGCGCGGAGTTGCCCCTTGACTTGGGACGGCCAGGCCCATTAGGCTCCCAGTGGAAGGAAGCTGATCGCCTTTCCGCCGGCGCCGAACAAGAGGAGGCCGCCTGAAGGCGGAACTCCGAACCTGATGCAGACTCGGCGAGCAAGACAAAGGGCGCCAATCCCTCTCCGGCAGCCGCGGACGGGCTCCGTGAGGACGATCCGATGCAGCGTACGATTCAGAGTTTCCGGCGTTCCGGTTCGTTCCTCACTTTGGGCCTTGTGCTCGCTTGGGGTTGTTTCTACTTCGCTCTCCGGTCGAGCAGCGAGCCGCGTTCTCTGTCCCTTTCCCGAAATCAGAACGACGACGCGTCCGTTCTTGCTCAGGTCCCTCCTGACGACGAGGAGGACGAAGCGGCTACGGATCCCTTGGAGTATGAGCGGGAGCATTTCGCTTGCGCGGACTTGGATATGGCCGCTTTGGGGGTGATTCTCGAGGGAGAGGATTTCGTTCTTCACAGCCCCCCCGCCCTCGCCTCCAGCCGGTTCGGCGCCCGTGACTACGGCGGCGCGGCTCTGGCGGAGATCCTCTTGGATCTGTTGCGGCCTTTGGGCCACGGCTTTTTTCGACAAGGCAACGAGATTCACGTCGTCGAGATGCGCGTGCAACGCGAGCGCCGAGAGCCCGGCGCGGGGGGCGAAAGCACGGACCTCGTCCGCCCCTACCAGTCCAACAAGCTGAAGACGACCGTTCGCGTCAGAACGGGGGAGGCCGTGGACTTGTGGATTGACGGCAGCCCCCTTCTACGACTGCGGATTGTCGCCCAGCCCCTCTACGGCGAGTCCGCAACCGATCGCGTGATGATATCCGTTCAGGGCCGGCGCAACCAGTGCGCCTGGTTCCATCATGCCGTCGAAACGCGAATGGATCAGGCGGTCCGGATCGACGTCAAAGGCGCGGAACTGATGTGGTGCATTATCACGCCGTCGGCGCTCGAGGATCCCGGCTCACAGACGCCGTCCGCTATCACCTTGGAGGTCGAGTTCTACCATGAGTCAACGATTCCACCGGCATAGTTGGTCAGTCCTCTTGGTCGCGCTTCTGACGATGGCGCCGCCGGGCGCGTGCGGCGCGGAGGAAGAGGCGGACGAGGCCCGTGAGGAGCCCCGGGCGCCGATCTTCATGGGCCTGTCGGTCGACCGGACCGAGTTCTGGGTGGGCGAGCCGATCGTCCTGCGTTGCCGCATTGTGAATTGGCTGGCTCCCACGTTGGCGATGCAAGGCGTTTTCGGCCTTTACAGCGGCAACAGCGAATTCCGGATTCTCAAGGACAACGAGCTGGGAGAGCCCTATCACGCGTACTTCGACGAAACCCCCCAGACTCCCAAGAAAGCGATCGTCGACTACGGCAAGGCCTATGAGTTCCAGATCCTCGTCGCCTATGACCGCAAGACTGAGTCGCGCCTGACGATCGAGGAGCCGGGCGCCTACACGTTCATGTTTCGCCAAGCCATTCGCTACACGAACATCTACAGCTCCGGAGGGGCGTTTCTGCCCCTTGTTCTTAGCGCCGCTTCCCCCGAAGTGAACGTGATCGATCCGCCGGCCGAGGCGGCGGGAGCGCTGGAACTTCTCAAAGCGAACCCAGTGGCCATCCTGGACATGAACCGCCAGCTGGCCACGGTGGGCAACCAGTGGCTTCTGGAGAAGATCGCCCGCGAGTATCCCGAGTCGCGCTACGCGCCTTACTGCCTGCACGCTTTGGGCAATCTCTACGACCTCCTGGCGTTCCGCCACGCCGGGGCCAGAGACCGGGCGGCGGCTTTTCTGGGAGAGCTGGTGGAGAAGCATCCCGACTATTCCCTGCGAGACGAAGCCCGCATCACTCTGGCCGGAGTCCACCGGAATTCGTACCGGATGGATGCCGCGGCCGAGATCATCGACCGTCTTCTGGCGGAGTCCCCGGACAATCTCGCGCGGTTCCGCAAAACGGACGTCATGAAGCCGATCAGGGGATCGGTGGCGAATCCGTGGACCGACGTCAACGATCTGTGCTGGGAGCTCTTTGGAACGACGGAACTCACCGACGCCTACATCCAAGCGCGAATAGAGGATCTTCGCTAAGGGGGAACCCTCGTGAAGCGCGGAGGGATGATCTTGGCCGGCCTGGCCGTTTGGGCGCTCGCGGTTTCCGGCGCCCTGGCGCCCGCGCGCCCTGTTGCTCTGCAAGGGCCTCTTGCACCGCAACAGCCGTGACCGCGCACGGGGGCCGTCTCCAAGAAGGGCGCGGATTGAAGCCATCGGAGCCGCACGATAACATGACCCGCATCCCGAAATTCGCTTCGCCGGACGAAAGCGCCAGAATCCTCAAAGAAACCCTCGACAACCTGAACTGCGCCGAGATCGCCGTCGTCCGAAATCCTTCGTATCTCTACTCCCCCCTCGAGCTCTATCCGCTTCCCCCGAAGATCACGACGCCCCTCGCCAGGCTCGCCGGGGTCATCAAGGACATGGACGGCACGACGACGACGACCGAGCCGCTCTGCCTCCATTCCCTCGAATGGATGGTGCGCCGGGTGACGGGACGCATGGACCCCGCCGTCTGGGGCGGCTTCGACCACGACCGCGACTACCCCAACATCATCGGCAACTCGACGACGAAACACGTGGAGTATCTCCTCGACGCGTACGGCGACGCCTTCGTTCCCGAGGAGTGCTTGAGAGCCTTCCTCGAAACGATCGTGTGGACTCTCTCGCAAGGACGCGACGAAGGACGCAAACGAGCCGTTCGCACGAACGCCGTCGCCTTGGGTTTGGCGGGACTCTTCGAGGACGGCGAGATCCGCCGGATTCTCGAATCCGACAGTTACGATGCGGCGGCCGTGGAGCGGGCCGCCGACCGCCTCGCGACGGAGTTCCTGCCCCGTTTCCAGATCGAGACGCCCACGGACCGCGTCCGCGCCATGGTCGACGTCTATTACACGCGCTATCACGTGATCCTGGCCGACATCGCCGACGGCAGAGGGGCGCGCCGCGCCGAGGAGGTCCTGGGCGCGCCCGGCGCGCATCTCGTCGAGCCGATGCCGGGCATCGGCGTCTTTCTCGCCGCTCTGAAAGGATGGCTGGGCGAGGACCTGGAACTCTTCTTCGAGCCCCTCGCCGAGCACGTCCTGACGAAACGCCCGGACCTGACCGAGGCGGGTCTCGCGAAACTCAGACCGCACTTGACGGCGCTCGGACGCTACCTGGCGCGCAGGCCCGCGCCGGTGGCCGTGGTGACGTCTTCCATTGTCTATGAATCCCGCATCGTCCTCAACGAGGTCTTCGCCATCCTGCGCGAGCAGATCGCGGACTGGCCCATCGCGGAGGAGAAAAAGGAGGCGATCCTGGCGCGGTTCGCGGACCCCGCCGTTCTCTACGACGCCTGGATCACGGCGAGCGACTCGTCGGAGATCCGCCTCAAGCCGCACCGCGACCTTTACAGCATCGCGCTGCACGAAATGGGGCTCGGGCCCGAGGACTTCCCCTTTGTCGTCGGCTTCGAGGACAGCGAGTCGGGCGTCATCGCCATCCGCGCCGCGGGCGTGGGCCTAGCCGTCGCCGTGCCCTTCGCCGCCACGGCCGGCCACGACCTCTCCGCCGCCGCCCACGTCGTTCCTGGCCAGATTCCCGAGACGCTTCTTGTCCACAACTGCTTCCTCGATACCGGTTTGCTTCAGAGGCCCTAACGGAAAGACAGAGAACAACAGATTGCGGCACGGCCATCTTGGCCGTGGCTCACGGGCTGGAAGCCCGTGCCACACTTTGGCCCCGTTGGACCCTCCCAGCCACGAAACGTCTTGCGTCTTCGCGCCTTTGTGCCTTGGTGGCGCCTAACGGGCCCCCCTGGGCCACACGGGCGCGAGCGCGACATCTGCGCTCTAACGACTTGACACTCCGCGACTTATGCGCATAATGGCCGAAGAGCAATGTCGGCGGTGTGGTGACAGAGGATCGCTGTGGGCAAAGCCTTACAACATCCGAGGGCACACTGGCGACCGCAATTGCTGGGATTGTGGCAGCTTTGACAGCTGTGACAAGCCGGAGCCGAGAGAGATTGAGAGACGCATCACAGAGTATCTCGGATTGCGCGACTGCGACGAAGTGGCCCAAATGAAGGCGGTGCATTCGGCGTTGGTCACAAAGCTGTAAGGAGAAACCGCTGAGAGATTTCTGGCGGGGTCGCCAACCCGCCAGGAAGCGAATGGAGAAGGGCGGGGGGCGAATGGGGAGGGGAAAAGAGCGAAAGGGCGAGAGAATGACGAGAAAGAGGTTTTCCGCGGGGATTCTTATTGGGGGCATGCTGGCGGCGGCGAGTCTGGCACCTGCGCCGCTTTGGGCGTGTTACGCCGTCGTGGTCGGAAAGGAGGCCTCGGCGGACGGGGCGGTCCTCTTCGGCCACAACGAGCAGAATTGGGGGAAGCGCTATCTGAACTTCCGCAAGGTCCCCCGCATTGCGCGCCGGAAAGGCGAGACGGTGACGCTGTCGGGAGGCGCCGAGATCGCGCAGGTCAAGGAGACCTACGCCTACCTCTGGTCGGAGGTCCCGGGCCTTCCCTACAGCGACAGCTACCTGAACGAGTGGGGCGTGGCGGCGGCGAGCGACGGGTGCGCGGATCGCGAGGACTCGGCCGAGCAGCTCGGAGCGCGCGGTGACCTGACCAAGGGGGGCGTCAGCTATCTCTTGCGCCGCCTGGTCATCGAGCGCGCGCGGACGGCGCGCGAAGGGGTCCAGGTCGCCGGAGAGATCATCGGCGAAGTCGGCTACCCCGCCGCGCGCACCCTCGTGATCGCCGATCCGAAGGAGGCGTGGCTTCTGGCCATGGCCAAGGGGAAACACTGGGTCGCCCAGCGCGTGCCGGACGACGAGGTCGCCCTCCTGCCGAACTTCTTCACCATCGGCGAGGTGGACCTCAAGGACTCGACCAACTTCCTCGCCCCGCCCGATCTCATCGAATACGCCGTCCGGCGCGGGTGGCATGACCCCGCGTCCGGCAAGCCGTTCCGCTTCTGGGAAGCATACGGAGCGCCGCGCGAGCAATGCATGGACCCGCGGCAGCGGCGGGGCCAGACGCTCGTGATGGGCAAGGAGATCGCGCGCGAACCCGATCGCCAGTTGGTTTTCTCCGTGAAACCGGCCCGCAAAATGTCGATCCAAGACGTGATGGCCGTCCTCCGCGATCACGGCGTTCCGGGCGGTTTGTGCCTGCCCGAGACGGTTGAAGCGGCGGTTTTCCAGCTCCGCCGCAACCTGCCGCCCGACGTCGGCTGCGTGTACTGGCGCACGTCCGCCGCGCCGTGCGCGAGCGTACTGACGCCGTGGTACGCGGGTGTTGCCGAGGTCCCAGCGGAGTATCACAAGCCGGTTCCCCTCGAGCGGCATCTCACGCTCGAGAACCATTTCCTGGATGATCCCGCCCTCTATGAGCCGGATGAGAAGCTGGCTTGGTGGGTTTTCCGCAATCTCCAAGGCGCGGTCGACGGGGACCGGGAGACCCGCCTCCCCATCGTTCGCGCCGCCTGGGACCCAATGGAGGCGGAACTCCTGAAGGCCCAGCCGGAGATCGAAGAGAAGGCGTTGGAGCTTTTCCAGAAGGACGAGGCCGCGGCGCGCGCCCACCTCACCAAGTATTGCCGAAGGGCCGCGCGCAAGGCGTTGCGAACGGCCCGGTCCCTCAAGAAGCAGTGCGAAAGCGACTAGAGGCCCTTTCAGAGGGCGTTCTCATAGATCGCACGGAAGGCTGAAGGACTAGCCCCTAGACCCGCGCGACAGCTGGATGAGGCGGCGGGCCTTGAGGGTGTGGCCGTGACAGAGGGCGGCGGCAAGGGCGTCGGCGGCGTGGTCCGGCCTCGGCGTCTCCTTCAGTCCGAGAAGCGTGGCCACCATTCTCTGGATCTGCTGCTTCGGAGCGCGGCCGCGGCCGGTGACGGCCTTCTTGATCTGGAGGGGGGTGTACTCGACGACATCGGCACCGGACTCGGCGGTGGCTAAGATCGCGGCGCCGCGCGCCTGCGCGACGATGATGGCCGTCTTCACGTTGGTCGCGAAGAACAGCTCCTCGATGGACACGGCCTCGGGCCGCAGATTGCGGATCACGTCCTCGAGGTCGTGGTAGATCTTCTGCAGGCGCCTTGCCGTGGGAAGGTCCGAGGCGGTCCGGATCTCTCCCCACTGCACGTCGCGGGGGCCCCCTTCGGGGTAGACGATGAAGCCCCACCCGACGGCCGCCAAACCGGGATCGACGCCGAGAATGCGCATGAGAAGGGGTTAGGACGCCTTTCAAGGAATTGGCTGGCCGGCGCCCGCTGAGGGGCGACGCGCCTTGAGAGCGACGAAAGCCGGGCGGCGCCGGGAAACAAACCGAGCGAGGACCGTCGCGCGCCGAGTTTCATTGACCGCGCGGCTCTTACGACATATCTTGCTCGCGCTCCGACCCGCGGAGCCTAACGAGTCTGCGGTTCCGCCTTTGGGACGGGTTCGGAGTTTCGCGCTCAGGCGGCCCTCCGTTTCGCCTGAAGCCGGGACCCCAAACACTCCACCCGTGATTTCGAGCGGGTCGGAGCACGGAAGCCGGGGGATGCAAGACCCCGCCGTCTCTCCCGTCGCGAAGGCGCTGACCGACCGTCCGCAAGGGCACGTTAGCAGAAGAATCGGCGTGTCCGCCAACGGTATCTTCCTCCATCTTCCTCGCGCCGGACGCGCTCGCGTCGCTCGGAGGGGATCGGGAACGCGGCGCCCGACCAAGAGAAGGGAGACACAGGACATTGACCGGACTCCTCTATCGCGAAGACATGGACGCCGTGCGCAAGCGCCTGACCGCGTGGTGGAACGGCGAAGACCTCGGTCGTCCCATGATGCAGATCACGGCGCCCCGCCCCGAGCCGCTCGAGCCGACCCCCGCGCCGCCCGAGCCGGAAGGTTGGGTGACGCATTACTCGACCGCCGACTTCGATTACCGGGTGAGCTTGGCCGCGCGCGCGTGCAATGGGACCCTCTTTCTCGGTGAAGCCGCCCCGACGGTCTCACCGGACCTCGGGCCCGGGTGCCTGTCCCTCTACCTCGGCTGTCGCGGGCTAGATATGCCCGGAACGGTGTGGTTCGAGCGGTGCATTGAGCGACCCGAGACGGCGCGTTTCGAGTACGACCCGGACAATTTCTACTGGGACTTCACGCTACGTCTCGCGCGCGAGCAGCTGCGTCTGGGCGCGGGGAGGTTTCTGATACAGTTTCCCGACTTGATCGAAGGGCTCGACACGCTGGCCGCCATGCGCGGCGGCGAGCGGCTTCTGATGGACCTGATCGAGCGCCCTGATTGGGTGCGCGACTGCCTCCGGCGGATCACGGATCTCTATTTCCACTATTACGACGCGCTCTACGACCTTCTGTGCGACGAAGCGGGCGGGTCGTGCTTCTGGGTCTGGGCGCCGGGGCGGCTGGCGAAGTTGCAGTGCGACTTCTCGGCCATGATCTCGCCCGACATGTTCGGCGAGTTCATGGTCCCCGTCCTCGAGGAGATGTGCGAACGCCTCTCCCATTCGCTCTATCACTGGGACGGCCCCGGCGCTCTCGGCCATCTCGACCATTTGCTCTCGATCGAGAAACTGGATATGATTCAGTGGACGGCGGGCGAAGGCAACGAGCCGCCGTCGGACAAGCGGTGGTGGCCCTACTACCACCGCATCATCGACGCCGGGAAGAAGGTTTTCATCGGCGTCGAGGCGTCGGCGGATACACTGAGATCCTTGCGGCGGGACTTCGGCGCAGGATTCAACCAGTTCCTCATCAACATGGGCGTCTCGTCCTCGGACGAGGCCGAGGAGATGTTGCGCGTCGCCGGCGAGTAAGCGTTCCATATCGACATCTGGGCCGTGGGAATTGGAGCCGAATCCGCCGTGAAAAGTGAGGCACAGCCGCCCTCGGCTGTGATGACGGACAAAGGGGATCCGCCCGGATGCACGAAGTATCCCTCGTCAGCGAGATGATCGGTCTGGCGGAAAGCGAAGTCGCGCGCGCGGCGGCGGGCGGTCGCGTGCTGCGTCTGAAGATTAGCGTTGGGCCTCTCTCGTGCGCCAGCGCCGAGGCGTTGCGCTTCGCCTTTGAATTGCTTGCGTCCGGAACCTCCGTCGAGGGCGCGGAACTTGAAATTGACGAGCCGCCGCTGGTGTGCCATTGTCAGGAGTGCGGAGCGCGATCCGAGGCGGCCGACGCTTTCGCCGGTTGCCCGGCCTGCGGCGCAAGCCGAGTGAGTCTCGACGGGAGCCGAGACGTGCGTCTGGAATCCATCGAGGTCGAGGACTGAGAGGAGCGGCGGGATCGAAGGATGGAGATCGTGCTGGCCAAGAGAATTCTGCACGCGAACGACCGGATCGCTCAAGACAACCGGCGCCAGTTCGAGCAGACGGGCGTCTTCGCCGTGAACGTGCTCGGATCGCCGGGCGCGGGAAAGACCGCGTTGCTCGAAGCGATTCTGCCGATTCTCGGCGAACGATGCCGCGCGGCCGTCATCGAGGGGGATCTCGCCACGAGCCGCGACGCCGAGCGGATCGAGGCCGTTGGCGTGGACTGCGTGCAGATCAACACCGACGGAGGCTGTCACCTCGACGCGGGAATGGTGGCTTCGGCCCTCGACTCGCTCGATCTCGGCGCCCTGGACGTCCTGTTTATCGAGAACGTCGGGAACCTCGTGTGCACGGCCGGCTTCGACTTGGGCGAGAGCCTGCGCATCGTGGTCCTGAGCGTCGCGGAAGGCGATGACAAGGTCGAGAAGTATCCTCCCATGTTCAGCGGCGCCGACGCGGTTTTTCTCAATAAGATCGACCTTCTTCCGCATACCGACTTCGACCCGGCGCGGGTGCGAGAGAATCTTCGACGTTTGTCGCCCGAAGCGAGCATCCTTCATGTTTCCGCCCGCACGGGGGAGGGAGTCGGCGCGTGCGCCCAGTGGATCCTCGGG
Source organism: Sumerlaeia bacterium (assembly GCA_035527775.1). Classification (GTDB taxonomy): domain Bacteria; phylum Sumerlaeota; class Sumerlaeia; order UBA8349; family UBA8349; genus DATKZW01. The sequence continues at coordinate 11,456 of DATKZW010000276.1, forward strand.
CGGCGCAAGGCGTCGTGACGCCGGCTGCCTGCCCGCCGCAGGCACGGCGCCCGGACAATCCCGCGTCCACCATACCCAATGAAAAGCAACGATGCCGAGGACGAGACCGTCGCCCGCTTGCGCGTGGAGATCCGCGGCGCGGTTCAGGGCGTCGGGTTCCGTCCGTTTGTTTACCGTTTGGCGCGGGAGATCGGTCTCTTGGGCTGGGTGCGCAATTCGTCTCGGGGCGTGACGATCGAAGCGGAGGGGTCTCGCGACGCCCTGACCGATTTCCTGCTGCGCCTGGAACGGGAGAAGCCCCCCCGCGCGTCGATTCACAGCCTCGAATCCTCCTTTCTCGATCCGACGGGATACCGGGATTTCGAGGTGCGCCCGAGCGACGATTCCGGCGAGAAGACCTCTTTCGTTCTGCCCGATATCGCCACGTGCGCCGACTGCCTCGCCGAGATCCGCGACCCGGCGAATCGCCGGTATCGCTATCCCTTCACCAACTGCACGAACTGCGGCCCCCGCTTCAGCATTATCGAGGCGCTTCCCTATGATCGCCCGAACACGACCATGAAACGCTTCGCCATGTGCGAGCGCTGCCGCCAGGAATACGAGGACCCCGGCGACCGGCGCTTTCACGCCCAGCCGAACGCCTGCCCCGAGTGCGGCCCCCATCTGGAACTCTGGGACGGCGAGAGGACGGCGCTGGCGAGTGGGGATAAGGCGTTGCGGGACGCGGCCCAGGCGATCGCCGCGGGCAAGATCGTCGCCGTCAAGGGCTTGGGCGGGTTCCACCTCGTCGCCGACGCTCTCAACGAAGCGGTCGTACGAGAGTTGCGGCGTCGCAAAGGCCGCGAGGAGAAGCCTTTCGCGCTCATGTACTCTTCCCTCGAAGCCGTACGGAGGGACTGCCGCGTCGATCCACTCGAGGAACGCCTGCTTCTGTCGCCGGAATCGCCCATCGTTCTGCTGCATCGCCGGGCGAAGACCCCTTGCCCGGCAACCGACGCTCCCGACGCGAAGGTCGCGAACCCCTATCTCGGCGTCATGCTGCCCTATACGCCCCTGCACCACCTCCTGATGCAGGAACTGGGCGCGCCCGTGATCGCGACAAGCGGCAACCTTGCGGATGAGCCGATCTGCACGGATGAGATCGACGCGGTCGTTCGTCTTGGCGGCGTCGCCGACCTTTTCCTCGTGCATGACCGTCCCATCGCGCGGCACGTGGACGACTCCATCGCGCGGATCGTGGCGGGCAGGGAGATCGTACTGCGCCGGGCGCGGGGATTCGCCCCCCTGCCCGTGACCCTCGGCGAGGACATCCCGCCAATGCTGGCCGTGGGGGCCCACCTGAAGAACAGCGTGGCCGTGGGCGTGGGGGACTGTGTCTTCGTGAGTCAGCACGTCGGAGACCTCGACACCGCCGAGGCCCGCGACGCTTTCCGCCGCGTCGCGTCGGACATGCAGGATCTGCACGATCTTCGTCCCTCCGTTGTGGCGCACGACCTGCACCCCGACTACGCCTCCACCCGATACGCCGCGACGCTGTCCGAAGAGAGAAGCATCCCTTCCATTGCGGTCCAGCATCATCACGCCCACGTATGGTCGGTCATGGCCGAAAACCGGATCGAAGGGCCCGTCCTTGGCGTTGCGTGGGATGGAACAGGTTACGGTCTCGATGGCGCGGTCTGGGGAGGGGAGTTCTTCCTGGTCGACGAGACCCCGCGCCTAGGCGGCGGCGCGCTGGATCGGGTGGCCCATCTGCGGACCTTTCGCCTCCCCGGCGGCGAGGCGGCCGTTCGCGAGCCGCGGCGTTCGGCGCTCGGCTTGCTGCACGCGTGCTTCGGCGATTTCCCCTTCGAGGAGAAACGGCTAGCTTGCTTCCGAACGTTCTCGGACGGCGAGATCCGCGCCATCGCGACCATGCTGCGAAGGGGGCTGCATTCTCCGCTCACCTCGAGCGCAGGCCGGCTGTTCGACGCCGTGGCGTCGCTCGTCGATCTGCGGCAGGTCAACCGGTTCGAGGGTCAGGCCGCCATGGAACTCGAATTCGCGCTGGACGGAATCGACACCGACGACGCCTACGCCTTTGAGTTGACGGCTCCTTCCGAGCCGGGAGGATCGAGCGGGCCCGAAAGATCCGACGACGCAACTTCGCGGCGGACGGCGACGCATCGGGCGCCGGCGGGTCCGCGCTTTGTGGTCGATTGGGGCGCAACAATCGAAGGCATTCTGAAGGACTTGCGCGGCGGCGTTCCCATCGGCATAATGTCGGCCAGGTTCCACAACGCGCTCGTGGAGATGATTCTTGCCGTTGCGGAGCGAGTGGAACGTCCCCGCGTCGCGCTGAGCGGCGGGTGTTTTCAGAACAAGTACCTGACGGAAAGGACGGTGCGCCGTCTGCGCGAGAAGGGCTTCTCGCCCTATTGGCATCAGCGCATCCCGCCGAACGACGGCGGCATCGCCCTCGGTCAGGCGGTCGCCGCCGCGCGTTCGGGGTGACGGTCTCGGCTCGTCTCTCTTTTATTTTGAAAGGTGCGATATCATGTGTCTCGCCGTTCCTGGAAAGATCATCTCCGTAGACGAAGGGGACGCTTTCATGCGGATGGGGCGGGTCGACTTCGCGGGCGTCGTGCGCGAGGTGTGCCTCGCCTTCGTTCCCGAAGCGCAGGTTGGCGCCTACGTCATCGTTCACGCCGGGAGCGCCATCAGCACGCTGGATGAGGAAGAAGCGCAGAAGGTCTTCGACGATCTGCGCCGCCTGGACGAAATCATGGGGGCGGAGAGCGAGAAGCAAGAGCCGACCGTGTGACGAGATGCGCGTGAATGAAGTACGTTGACGAATTCCACGATCCCAAGGCATGCCGCACCGCGGCTCGAGCCATCGAGCGCGTCACGACGCGGCCCTGGACCGTCATGGAAATCTGCGGCGGCCAGACCCATGCCATCGTCAAGCACGGTCTGGACGAACTCTTGCCCGGCGAGATCACGCTCCTCCACGGACCCGGCTGCCCCGTTTGCGTGACGCCCGTCGAGATGATTGACAAGGCCATCGCCATCGCGTCGCGGGGGGAGGTCGTTTTCTGCGCTTTCGGCGACATGATGCGCGTCCCGGGAACGGGCGCCGACCTGCTGGGCGTCCGGTCGAAAGGCGGAGACGTGCGCCTGGTCTACTCCCCTCTCGACGCCCTCAAGATGGCACTCGGGAACCCGCGGAAGCAGGTCGTCTTCTTCGCCGTCGGCTTTGAGACCACCGCGCCCGTGTGCGCGATGGCGGCGTGGCGCGCTCGCGAGGAAGGGATCGGGAACTTTTCGCTTCTCGTCGCCCACGTGTTGGTCCCGCCGGCGGTCGAAGCGATCCTGTCGGCGCCCGGCTGCGCCGTGGACGGCTTTCTCGCCGCCGGCCACGTTTGCTCGGTCATGGGGTACACCGAGTACGAGGCGATAGCCGCGAAGTATCGCAAGCCGATCGTGGTCACCGGCTTCGAGCCGCTCGACATTCTACAAGGCATCCTGACGACGGTGCGGCAGCTCGAAGAAGGACGCGCGGAGGTCGAGAACCAATACGCGCGGGCGGTGCGGCGGGAGGGGAGTCCGGCGGCGCGCAAGCTGATGGGCGATGTTTTCCGCGTCACGGACAGGAAATGGCGCGGCATCGGCGCGATCCCGGCAAGCGGGCTCGCCCTGCGCGACGAGTTCTCCTCCCTGGACGCCGAGACGCGATTCGAGGTCGCGGAAATCGCGACGGAAGAGTCCACGGAGTGCATCAGCGGCTTGGTCCTCCAGGGGAAGAAGAAGCCGGCCGATTGTCCCGCTTTCGCCACGCGTTGCACCCCAGAGCGACCCCTTGGCGCGACGATGGTCTCGTCCGAAGGCGCCTGCGCGGCGTACTACCGCTATCGGCGTTCTTGACGCCCAAGGTCGGAACGAAGGCCGACGGGGTCGGTGAAGGAGAACAAAGGAATGACGGTTGTGAATCTGGTGACGGGCGGCGCGGGCTTCATCGGTTCGCACCTGTGCGAGCGCTTGCTGGATCGAGGCGAGGAAGTCCTTTGCCTGGACAATTTCTTCACGGGTCGGAAGGAAAACGTAACCCATCTGCTGGGTCAGCCCCGCTTCGAACTGATTCGCCACGACATCACGGAGCCGATCCGCGTCGAGGTGGACCGCATCTACAACCTCGCCTGTCCCGCCTCGCCCGTGCACTACCAGTACAACCCCGTGAAGACGATCAAGACGAATGTTCTGGGCGCGCTCTATACGCTGGGTCTCGCCAAGCGCGTCAAGGCGCGCATCCTGCAGGCTTCCACTTCCGAGGTCTACGGCGACCCGGTCGAGCACCCTCAGACCGAATCCTACTGGGGCAACGTCAATCCCGTCGGCCTGCGCAGCTGCTACGACGAGGGGAAGCGGGTCGCCGAGACGCTTTTCTTCGACTACCACCGTCAGAACGGCGTCGACATTCGAGTGGCCCGGATTTTCAACACCTACGGGCCCCGCATGCTGATCGACGACGGGCGCGTCGTCAGCAACTTCATCGTCCAGGCTTTGCGCGGCGAGCCGCTCACGATCTACGGCGACGGGAGCCAGACCCGCTCGTTCTGCTACGTCAGCGATCTGGTCGAGGCAATCATCCGATTCATGGATTGCGATGGCTTCACCGGCCCGGTCAACATGGGGAATCCCGAGGAGTTCACGATCCGTCAGCTGGCGGAAGCGATCCTCAGAATCACCGGGTCCTCCTCGAAGATCGTCTCGAAGCCGCTGCCGGCGGACGACCCCGTTCGGCGTTGTCCGGACATCGGCCTCGCGCGCGAGAAGCTCGGATGGTCGCCGACCGTCTCGCTCGAAGAGGGGCTCGAGAAAACCGTCGCCTACTTCTCGGAGGTTCTGCAAGCATAGCGCTCCGCACGCGTCTGCGCCTCCCGGAATCCCGCGCGGGAACACCCAGGGCTCCGGTCGCTTCGCTCCCTGCGCCCTGGGCTTTGTTTCGTCGCGCTTTCTGCGCTCTTCGGAGTTCCACGGTTGCGTGTGGCCAAATTGCGCCAGGAGCCCAAGCGGGAAGGACGCTGATGGCCGAGAAAAGCGAACCGGACGACCAGAAGCCGCCGGGCGTGGTCATCGCCTACAGCCCGGCCGAGACGCGACAGTACATCGGCTGTCCGGGCATCGTCATCTTGCCCGACGGGGCCTACGTCGCTTCCCATTCCTTCTTCGGCCCCGGCTCGACCCACAACCGCATGCGCGTCTTTCGGTCGGAAGACCGGGGAGAGACATGGAAACACGCGGCCGACATCGAGGGCCAGTTCTGGTCCACCCTCTTTCTCCACAACGGCGCCCTCTACATCATGGGAACGAGCGAGCAATATGGGCATGTCGTAATTCGCCGCTCCGCCGACGAGGGTAGAACGTGGACCGAGCCGAGAGACCGCAGAACGGGGCTCCTGCTCGCCGACGGGAAATATCACTCCGCTCCGGTCCCGGTCGTTGTCCATAGAGGCCGCATCTGGCGTTCGATGGAGGACATGCACCCCACCGTCGTCTGGGGCAGGAACTTCCGGGCCTTCGTGATGTCCGCCCCGGCGGACGCCGACCTCCTCGACGCCGACAACTGGACGGCAAGCAACCGGTTGCGTTTCGATCCGGCATGGCTGCAGGGCGAGAATCCGGGCTGGCTCGAGGGCAATATCGTCGTGACGCCCGAAGACAACCCCGTGAACATCCTCCGCGTCCACGCCGTGCCCGGGTACCGCAAGGCGGCCGTGGCGGAGATATCGGAAGACGGCGGAACCATCTCCTTCGATCCCGAGACGGGCTTCGTCGAGTTCTACGGCGGCCTGACGAAGTTCACCATTCGGCACGACCCCGTGACGAACCGCTACTGGTCGCTCGTGAATAAGGTGACCAATCCGAAGAACGCCGAGTTTCAACGCAACGTGTTGGCCCTTGTCTCATCGGCGGACCTGAGGAACTGGTCGGTTGAATCGATCATTCTCAGACACCGCGAAGGAGAGGCGCTCCTGCAAAGCGACAAGTACGCTTTCCAATACGTGGACTGGCAGTTCGAGGGCGACGACATTGTCGCGGCTTCGCGCACCGCCTTCCAAGACGCCCACAACTACCACGACGCCAATTATCTGACCTTTCACCGCGTCCCCGGTTTTCGACGGTTTCTCAACTCGGCACGGACGTCTCCTTAGAGCATCTCTCGAGAGAGATAGAGCATCTCCCGAGAGAAACGTCCGGAGAAGCCGTCGCGGGGCAACGCCCCACCACTCGGGGTCTGGCGTCTGGAGGGATCTCGAGTGATCTTCCGAGCGCGTGCGCGGCAAATGCTCTCGGTCGTTGCGGAACGGCCCCGCTTCCTCACGCCATGGGAAAGCGAATGGCCTCCTGAACCTTCCGAAGGGACCTTTTGTTTCGAAACCGGTCCCAGACCAGGGCGGCCTCGGCCAGGGCATTCGCGCGGCGTCCTTCGAACTGGCGGAACAGCGCGTCCCTTGCCGCGGCGTGTGTGTGCCAGGAGCTCGACGTTCGCAGCGCGTCGTAGTGGCGAAGGATTCTGTCGCGGTAGACGACGGCGTCGTTGGCTTCGCCCAGCAAGTCCTGCATGCGCGTCATCGGCTGGATGACGCGTCTCAGCCGCGTGGGGTAGATAGGCGCGAAAAACGCGGCCGTGTAGCGCATCTTCTTACATTCGATGCGAAGCGCGTGCTGCTCGGCCTCGCTGAGCTGGTGCAGTCTGCCGCGAAACGCCAGCAACTTGCCCGAGCGCTTGTCCAGCTTCCTCGGGGCGGCGGCTCGGACCTTTCTCCGGGCTCGCTTGGTCTCCTTGAGTCCGCCGGGCGAGTTCAGAGGCGCGCGGAACAGGGCATAGTCCTCTTCCGCCAGGATCCGGTAGACGTCCGTTTCGAACAGGTCCAGGATCCCCGCATAGAGACGCCGGCGCTTGCTCTGCTCCGCCCTGACCAGCGCTCGAACCGAGGGTGCGCACTCTTCGGGAACGCGCCGCTCCTCTTCGCGCAACGCTCTCACGAACACGTCGCAGTCGCGCACGGCCCCCAGGGCGCGGGCGAGGCTTTTCACTCTGCCGACGAACTCCTTCGGAATGCCCTCCAAGGCGCGGCCAAGAACGGCAAGCGCGGCCCGGAGATACCTCAAAGCCACGCGCATTTCGTGGACGCACTCGATATCTTCGCGGAACGCCAACCCGTGCCTGCGCGACGTGAGAATCTCCAACTGCGTCAGAATGGTCCGCCGCGCCGCCGCTCCCAGGCTCTCCGCGGGCGCCATCGCGCCGGGGATGCCGGCGCGCCTGTCAGCGACCCGAACGGATCGCACCGGGCGCGGCATCGCGGCGTTCCAGAGACGGCATTCGAGGTCGGAGACGGCCGGCGGCGATTTCGCTCCGGAAGGGGAGGCGACGAAAACGTCCAGTCCCTCCCCGTCATCGCCGATCCCCGCGATGCGGGCCTTCGGCCCTGCCGCCTTGCGTACGGCTTCGGCGACTTCGAGAAGGGCGGCAAGGCGAAGGGCCAGTTCGCGCGCAACGTCTTGCGTTTTCCCCTGGATCGCGCCGGAGGAAGGCGGAGCGACGCTACGCCTCTGAAACAGGCTCACCGCCTCGGCGACGGCGCCTCGCTGCACCGCCGTGAGGCCCGGCACGCGGCGTTTGAGCGAGTTCGAGAACTTCGATACCGCCGCGTTGTTCTCCGCATCGAGTTCCTCGTCGCAGAACGCCGCCGCGATTTCCAGGAGCGGGCGGGCCGTCTTCGTCAAGCCGTGCAGATGCCGGGTTCCGTCGAAGAGACGCGCCGCGGCCATCACCAACTGCGGCCTGCGAACGGCCAGGTTGGAGAGGCTTTCGCGGAAAGGATTGCCTTTGAAAAGGTCCGCTCTTCTCATTCTGCGCCCGTCCTGCGAGTCGTCCGACTACACGATCCTTCTAGTGGAAATCTCTCT
>DATKZW010000277.1:0-3671 GCA_035527775.1 Sumerlaeia bacterium
AGTGATGAAGAAGCAGGCCGTCCTGCTCGACAGGCACGAGGACATCTACGACAAACTCGTCTTCCATTTCGTGCGCTCCGGCGGTGGCGGCGCGCCGGCCGACGCCCAGTGCGTTCGCTCCCTGGCGTTGTTCGTGGGCGCGGAGGAAGTCGGGCGGATCGACGTCGGAAGTCCCATGGACAATTCCGCGGAGTACCAGAACTATCTCATGGACGACCCGGGATTCATGGATTGGGGGCCGCCGAGGAAAGACAAGCGCGGGAGTTATCGCGAGTACAAGGATCTTCGGGGCAAGTTCCGCCACGCGCCCTTCGAGTTCGCCGTTCCGAAGACCTACCTTCAGGGCGCCGTCAGCCGTCCGATGCGTTTGGAAGTCGAAGCCGACGTGTCCGAGGACGGCGTCGCCGTCGAGGTCTGGAACGGCAAGGACTACGTTCGGCTGGGAGTGTGCAGTCCCGAGACCGCCGTCCACGCCTTTGAGATAACCCGCCGACTCCTGCACCCGGCGGAAGCGATCGAGGCGCAGGCGCCCGGGGAAGTCGCCGCCGAGACGCTCACGCCGCAGACCGTGGAGATCAAGAGCGGCGAATACGGAGAGGGCGGCGCGCGAATCACGGCGGTGCGCATGTTGAACTCCCGGGGGGAGGACACGCGCAACTTCCAAGTCGGAGAATCGATCGACGTCGTGCTCGAGTTCGAAGCCTTCGAGGAGCTGCTGAACCCCGTCTTCGTTTTCTGCGCCTACCTTCCCGATGGGCGGTGCAGCTCGCAATGGATTGCCACCTCGGAAGAGATGGGGCGCTCGCGCGTACTGGGCAAAGGGAGAGTCACCTTCCACGTCGACAGGTTGGCCATGGGGCGAAGCGCCTACGTCGCCAGCGCCGCCATCTTCAAATTTCTCCGCAGCGACGGCCAGGAGCCGCAGGGTTATCACGTCATCGATCGCGCCGTCCATTTTCAGATTCTCCAGGACCTCGAGACGAGCTACGAGATGGGGCTATGCGTCCAGCCCGCCAGGGCGGAGCTGACCGATGCCTGAGAACCCCCCGGAACGCGAACCGCATGAGCCGCCTCGCGAGACGTCCGCGCGGCGCGATGCGGCGGAAGACGTCTCCCTCGCCCGGGAGGACGCCGGCCTCGCCCTCGAAGCCGAACATCGGAAGCTCCAGGATGAAGTGGAACGCCTGAGAGCCGAATGCCGTTCCATGCGCGGCTTCCGCGGCGGCGCGCGCGAGCTGCTCTTCAGTTGCAGGAAGGCCGTCCTTCATCCCAGAAGGACCTTCTACCCCCTCAAGAAGAAGCTGCTCGGCTTCCGACCCGACATGCCCAACAGGCCCTTCCCTCCGGAGTGGGAATTGCTCGAAGCGCCCCCGCCCGTGGAAGACGACCGCCCCTGCGTGCTCGTTCTTTCTCACCTGTTTCCTCACCCCGAACAGCCCGCGCTGGGCTCCTTCGTCCTCGAGCAGGCCCGTGCGCTTCGCGAGCGCCTCCACGTCGACGCGCGCGTCCTCTCGGGTCGGCCCTTCTGGATCAACGTCTCGCGTCACCCCCGGACCCTCTGGCACGCGAACCGGAACTTCTGGCGTTTCCTTGGCCAGGTCTCTTGGCGAGAACTCCGGGGCGTGCCCGTGATGTTCGTCCCTTACCGCGTCGTGGCGCGACCTTGGCTGCACGGGTGGTCCTACCGGCAAGCCATGTGCCGTGTCATCGACGACGTGCGGCGGGATTTCCCCTTCCAGATCGTCCACGCCCACACGGCCTACCTCGACGGAACGGCCGGACTCGCCATCGGCAGGCGCTTCGGCGTTCCCCTGGTCATTACCGAGCACACGGGGCCGTTCTCGCAGATCCTGCGGGGACGCGTCATGACGCGCCTGACAACGGAAGCCTTGAACGCCGCCGACGCCACAGTGGCGGTTTCCGGAAGTCTGAAAAGGGAAATGGCCAAGGTCATGGAACCCGGTCGCGCGGCGATGACGGCCGTGATTCCCAACGCCGTGGACCTTTCTCTGTTCCGTCTCCCCGACGTCTACGCGCCGAACGGCCGGGCGCCGCGCCTGTTCTTCGTGGGGGGACTTGTGGAGGTGAAAAACCTGCCCCTCCTCTTCCGCGCCTTCGCCACGCTCATCCAGAAGTTCCCCCAGGCGACCCTGACTCTCGTGGGGGAGGCGGAACGGCCGCAAGACAAGGAAACGCTGGTTCAGACGGCGCGGGATCTCGGCGTTTCCGAGAACGTTCGGTTCCTGGGGCCGAAGCGCCGCGAAAAGGTGGCCTCGCTCCTCCGCGAGCAGTGCGACGTTCTCGCGCTGCCGAGCCGGACCGAAACCTTTGGCTGCGTTCTCATCGAGGCGCTCGCGTGCGGCAAGCCGGTCGTCGCGACGCGTTGCGGGGGACCCGAGGACATCATCACCGACGACTCGGTCGGCCGACTCTGCGGGAATGACGACGCCGACGACTTAGCCCGCGCCCTCGCCGAAGTGATCGAAGACCTCGGGTCCTTCTCACGAGCCGGGATTCACGAGTTCGCCGCCTCGCGGTTCGGCGCCGAGGCCGTGGCCCGGCGCATCGCGGAAGTGTATGGACGGCTTCTCGAGAAGAATGGATAGCCCGAAACGGTGCGGGTCTGGGTCTCTGTCCCGTCAGCCTCCCGTCAGCCTCCAGGATTTGGTTGATCCACGCAGGGGAGAATGCGACAATAGGCGATGATGGACGGCAAAGCCGTCCGCGAAGGATGAAAGCGGGCGCGTCGCGCTTATGGTACAGGCAACGAGATCAGTCCCCGACGCGACGGCGGGTCGGCGAACGCGCCCGCTGGCGCTCGCGGCGGCCGTCGGCGCCCTTGTCCTCCTCGCCGTCCCGCTCCGGGCCCGCTCCGAAGCGCCGGCCCCCCCGAGCCAAGCGCCCGACTCGACGAAGCGCATCGCGTCCGACCTCCAGCGAGTGGCGAGAACACTGGAAGAGGTCAAGTCGAAGCAGGATCTCCTCTTGCAAGCGATGCTTTCCGAGAAGGTGGACAAGATCACGGAGGGCGCGAAGTCCGACCAGGAAATCTCCCTGGCCGTCGCTCGCTGGATCTCGGCCAACATCGCCAACACATCCGCCGGCACGAGCGACCCCTATCTGGTGTTCGCCACCCGCTCGGGCCTATGCGGGTCGCGGGCGCGTCTGTTCGTCGAGATGGTTGAGCGCAAGAGCATTCCGGCCCGCCTGTTCAACATGTACAACTTCGGGCAGGTCGGGGGCGGCCACTCGTGCGCGCAGGCCTTCTACGACGGCCAGTGGCACTTCTTCGACGCGACGTACGCCGGGGTGTTCATGCGCGACGGCAAGGTCCTCTCATGGGAGGAGATCGTGGCCAACCCCGAGTCGGCGCTCGAGAACATGGTGGTCTTCGAAAACACGCTCGATCGAAGCGGCGGCGTGGATCAGGACTTGGTCGACCGCCCGCGGGTCGAGAGCAACACGGCGCGCATGAACTCCGCCTACACGCTCGACAGCCTTCGCAACGCCCGCAGCGCGGGCTTCCTCGGATATCCCAAAGTCAAAACCGTATACCCCGTCGTTACGGGAGAGGATTTGTCAAGAGGCGCCCTCACGATCGGCAAGATCGACGCCTCTCGCTCGGACGTAACGCCCGACGGCGTAAGGCAGAAGATCAGCGAAATGCTGGG
>DATKZW010000278.1:0-6535 GCA_035527775.1 Sumerlaeia bacterium
CGCCGGAAGACAGGATGTCGTGGGAACGCTATCGCTCGCGCAACGTCCCGCTTCTCGCCAAGCTCACCGACGCCTATGGCGCTTGTGCGATCGTGGCCCGCGACGGGGAGCGGGCCGTTGGAATGCTGCGGTTCTACCCGAAGGCGATCTGTGAGATCGATGGGGCGGGCCATCTCTGCCTCCAGCAGGACCATCCCGCCGGGCCGACGGACGACTTTGCGGATCGCCCGTTTCCGCCCCTCTCCGACATCCACGACAAGACGCTCGTCGTGCACTGCATGATGACGGGGTCCCCCCAGCAGAAAGAAAACCCCTACCAGCGCAGAGGCGTCGGAACACGAATGGCCAAGGCCTTGATCGCATGGGCGAAGGACCACGGATGGGAGCGCATCGAGGCGACTGCATTCGAGGACATTCCCATCCTCTACGAGATCACCGGCGACGCAGGGCACACCTTTTGGGAGAAGATTGGCTTCCGGATAATCGATAGGCGCTCCCTGACCGAGCTGCAGGAGCGAAGTGAGTTCGTGATGAAGATCGAGGAGCAGGCCAAATCCCTCGGAATCGATCCGGAGCGGGCGAAGGAGCAACTCGTCATGCGACTCGATTTGGCGTAGAGGCGCTGGCCGACAACCGGCTCGACGCGGCGCAGCTCGACCCGAACCTTTGCGGTCCCTGCGCGGCGCAACAGCGCTTGAATCGTTAGGTCAGGGCGCCTCAGGCGGATCGGCGGCGGGGCGCCGATGAAGGATGGAGGTTCCGTCTACTCAGTCAGCATGCAGTCGCCGTAGCTGTAGAATCGGTATCGCAGGCCGATGGCCTCGGCGTAAGCCCGCCGGATGATTTCCGCCCCCGCGAAAGCGCTCACCAAAACGAGCAGAGAGGAACGGGGCAGGTGGAAGTTGGTGAGAAGGGCGTCGGTGACGCCTCGGAAAGCGGTTGGATTGCGGATCTCCCCATTTCCTAAGTAAGCCAGGGGGAAGCCGGGCGTTATCAAGAGCCGGGTCCATCCCGACAGGGCCCCGATCCGTTCGTTGCCGGCGTCGCCCGAACCCACGGCCCCTCCCCCGGTTTCCGGATCCGGCTCGAAGCAACCGCTTCCTTCGCCCCTCGCGACGAGGGCCGCCGTTTCGAGGGCTCGGACAACGGTTGTGCCCACCGCCACGACGCGCCGGCCCGCGGCCCGGGCCTGGTTGATGCGATCCGCCGTTTCCGCGCTCAGGCGAAAATGCTCGGCTTGGATGGGGTGATCCTCGACCCGCTCGGTCTGAATGGGCCGGAACGTGCCGACCCCAACATCGAGCTGCAGAAAGACGCGGTCGATCCCGCGCGCGTCAAGGGCGCTGAGAACCGGCTCGGAGAAGTGGAGTCCCGCCGTCGGGGCCGCGACGCTGACCGGTTCGCCCGTGGCATACACCGTCTGGTAGCGCGCCCGATCTTCCGGCGCTTCGGGAACGCCCTCAGAGGCGGGCGACGCGTCGAGTGCGCGGGCCGAGGCCGCCTCGGGTGTCACAGTTTCGTTTCTTCCCTTGGGCGTTCCGTCGGCGTTGCGTTTGCGAGCCTTGAGGATATAGGGCGGCAGCGGAGTGTGACCGACTTCCTCGAGGCTCTCCCACCAGTCCCCTTCCCACCGGAACCGGAGCAGACGTTCGCCTTCGCCTCTGGGGCCGTAAGCCTCGACGACCGCTTCGAGGCAAGGGCCTTTCGGCCCGCGCGCGAAAATGAGGCGATTGCCCTCTTTGATCTTCTTCCCTGGGCGGACGAGCGCCCACCATTGGTCCCGGCTTACGCGACGCAGCAGCAGCGCCTCGATCTTCCCTCCGTCGGGCGCTCGCCGTCCGAGAAGCCGGGCGGGGAAGACCCGCGTGTCGTTGAGGACCAAGAGGTCGTTGGGCCGCAGGAGTTGCGGCAGATCGCGGAACAAATGGTGCGAGAAACGCCCCGACTCGCGCTCCACGCGCATGAGGCGGGACTCCTCGCGTCGTTGCGCGGGGTAGCGGGCGATCAGTTCTTCCGGCAGATCGTAATCGAAGTCACTCGTCCGCACGGTTGTCTGGATTCTCTTTGTCGGTCTTCGGAGCGTACTGCGCGCGCAGCGCGGCTTCCAGCCGCTCAAGAACGCCCTCTTGGGGAAGCGTCGTCCGGGCAAGAGCCACGGTCTCCTCGAAGGCGGCCCAGTCGCCTCGCCTGGCTTGGTCGCGCATGAGGTGGAAGTAGGCGTTGGGCGAGGTGAAAGGCGTTTCAACGTGGAGGGCCGCCGCATAGTCTTTCAGCGCGCCCTGCAGATCGCCAAAGAAAACCCTCTTCACCTCGCCGCGTTGCGTGTAGGCCAAGGCCGGGATCTCGGAATTCTCGATGATCTGACGCGAAAGGGCCTCCCCTTCTTCCTGGCGCCCCGTGGCTATAAGAATCTCGGCGTAGAGCAGGCGCCAGCCTTCCTCATTGGGAACGCCTTTTTCGAGAAGTCGCGCCAGATCCTTCTCCGCTCCGGCGTAGTCGCGCGAGACAACCTGGCTCACGACCTCCAGCAGGGGAAGCTCCCCGTAGTTGGGCCATTCGTCTCTCAGGCGCGCCACGATCTGGCGGCAGCCGGGCGTGTCGCCCGCTTCGAGGCGCTGGAGCGCGAGGCGGTGGAGGACCTCGGCGGCGCCCTCCGCACCAGCCAGGCTTTCGAGCATCAGCAGGCACATTCGAACCGCGTCCTCATGCCGTTCCTGCTGTTTCAGGCTTTCAACTCTCTTGAAGAAGAACTCGAGGAACGAACGGGGGTGGTACTTCGCGAAGAGTCGCATGTAGCGCCGCTGCTGCGCCGCGGTTCCCACGCGCTTGCGATCCATGAAGCGCAGAATCTCCGGCAGAGCGTCTGCGTGGGAGGGGCAGTAGCGCACGGTCAATTGGAGGCTGCGCCAGGTGTTGTGGTCCCCCTCCGGACGATCGGGTTCGAGAGCCGCCATGAGTCGCCAGCAAAGGGCCAAGTAATACAAGGTCGCGTGGTTGAGGCGACTCCCGAGGGTCGACGGGTCCAACTGGGAGGACCAAGCGTCCGCCTGGGGGGAACGAGCCATGTGGGTGGCCAGGTGCAGCTGGCCGATGGCGCTCTCCAGGAGCGTTGTCGCCTTGGCCCGCGTTTCCCCCAAGACCGCCGGCGATGCGTTCTCCTCCGCCGCTTCCCTGACGCGTTCCGCGTAGACCTGCGCCAATCGGTACTCACACAAGCCTTGAGTCATCCGGGGGAGGTGCTGCAACGGATCGATCCGCAGACTCCCGCGCAGTTCCCTTCGCGCCGCGGTCAGCGCGCGCAGGCGAAGGTCCGGAGATTCCTCCTGGTCTGCGTAGAGAAGTATGCCGGTGCCTCGGCAAAAGCGAAGGTCCGCCATCAGGCGCTGGTATGTGAGGCAGACGCCGACGGCGGCCAGTCCCCAAGCGCTCAGAATCAGCGCCAGACGCCCAACATTTCCCGCACGGACTCGCCGGCGATTGGCGGCGCCGCCGGGGACTTCCGTTCGGGCTTCCGCCCATTCCTCCGTGAGAGCGCGGTGTCTCGCCCCGTCCCCCAGGGCGATCGCGCAATAGAAAATGAAAAGCGTCGCCAGCGGGGCAAGGTGGAAAGGGAAATCAACGCAGGCGTGCAGAAGAAGGCTGGCGATCCCGAAGAACGCACAATAACGGCGCAGACGGTCCTGCGGGTCGCGCGTTTCTCGAAACTGCCGGAACCCTCGCCGAAAGAAAAGCAACGCCATCGCGAAAGCCAGACCGCACCCGACCGCGCCCGTTTCGATGAGAAGCTGGACGTAATCGTTGTGAGCTTGCTGGGTCTGCATCGGGACGGGAACCAGGACCGAGTCGGGGTGACGGGCGAAATAGTCGGCTTGAGCATCCGGGTAGACCACCTGGAACGAGCCCAGGCCGTGGCCCCGAAAAGGCTTTTCAGCAATCAGAGAACCGGACACCGCCAGGACCCGAAGTCGCGTGCCTTTGAGCAGCACCGCCGGCGTCATCGCGCGTAGGCGGTCGATGTACTCCCTGCGAGAGCCTGGCAGGAAATGCAACGCGTCGGGCAGGAAAACCGACGCAATCACCGCCGCAAGAACCGCCAGACCGGCCGCGACGTAGCGCGCGCGAATTCCGACGCCGGCCGCGCCCTTGAGGCCTGCAAGAAAAAGGGGAGTCAGAACGGTCAACTGCACCCACGCGCTACGCGTCTGCGTGACGACAAAGAGATACAAGAAGAAGACAACGGAAAGTCCCAAAAGAAGCCGAACCCGTTTGCGGCGGGCCAGGAAGAAGCCTCCCAGCACAAAGAAGAAGGGCCCCATGCAGGCCGCCGCCAGACCCGAGTTGTGGCCGATGAGGGAGCCGTAGAGGTTGCGTTTGTAGAGTCCCTCATAGCGGCTCATGACGGAGAAGACGGCCTTCGAGAGCGGCACGGTCGCCTGGGAGACGCTGATGAGTCCGAGAACGAGACCGATGCCGACGATCCACCGGACTGCTCGCCGCGCGAAGAGCTCCGTATAGGGAAGATCGTACAAGGCGAGAGCAAACACCGCCCACACGCACAGATCGACCGCCGTCGTCAGGCACGCCGAATCGTACCCGAAATGCGGCGCCCAGAACACCGAGACCACGCACCATCCGAGAAAGGCGAGCAGAAGCGTCACTTCGGCGCGAGGACGTTCGGCCCGGAAAGGCCGACTCAGTCTCCACGTGAACCACGAGGCAACCGCGCCGAATATCATCCAGGAAGCCAGAACCTCCTTGAGAACCAGAGGCGAGAATCCCCAGTTCAGGAGACCCTCAAGCCAGAGAGCCCCCAGCTGCTCCTCGGAATCCAACCCGAAACGCTGGAAGAACGCGATGAGCCAGTCCTTGCGGATTCTCAGAGGGTAGGCGCAAGCTGAAGCCGCGAGGGCCAGGAGAGCGAAAACCCGGGCGGCTCGAACCGCCGCCGAGGAGGTCGGCGGCGGCAACTGCATGACGGGCGACGTCGAGCTGCAGGCAGGGGAGACGGCGTGACTCTGGTCGGCCAATGCATCCATCAACCCGGACTCACCGCTCTCCTCACCACTCCTGAACCGCTTGAGATCCTTCGCGGAGCTTCGACCGAATCGTCCTCGTCGGACGGTAAACGACCGCCGTGGGAGATGTGTCCTCGTCGGTCGGAGTCGGGTCCGAGCGGCCTTCGATTTCCCACTGGTGGGAAAACGACGCTTCTTCGTTCTCCGCTAGCGGGGGGAGGGGGACTTCACGAACAAGATACTCGGGATTCTGGTAGTCGGGAAGCGTGGGAGGCTGCTTGCGAAAGATGCCGAGATAGTAGTTCTGCGCGGCGGACTCTCCCAAGTTCTTCACCGTGACGCGCACATCCACGCGTCTCTTGCCGTCTGGCAGCGTCTCAAAGCGCGTGTCGACGGCCGTGACCTTCGGCTTGGGACGGGTGAAAATCCGCACCACGCTTTCGGCCGAATTGTTGCCTTCATCGATCTCGGCTATCGTCTGGGAGGGATCGATCTCCAGGCGGATAGTCTGATCGCCGGCGTGGGTTGCGTAGGCGCTGTAGTCCCATCGCAACGCGATCGTTCGGTCCTCTCCCGGATCGAGGGACTCCTGGTTGAGCTGGGGAATGTAAGGCCGGGGGGAAAGAAGCTGTTGGACGCGCCCCCATCGCGTGGCCGACAGCCGGAGTCGGAAAGGTCCGCTGGGGACGTTGCCCTTGTTCTCAATCCGCACTCGCATGAAAACGCTCTCGCCCTCCATCGGTCGGTCTGGGCTGAACTCGATGGAGTTGGGATCCAGGGCGAGGTCGGGCAATTGTGGCGGACCGGGAACTACGTCCATTTCGAGAAGCGCGCGCGGCGCCTCTGCTTGCCCCGCCGCCGCTTCCGTGGAAGGGCTGGCGGTTGTCGGCGCAACCCTCAGACGGTAAACGGGCCTTAGATCCTCTTTGCTCACGCGAAGCCTGAATCTCAAGTCCTTCTCACCAAACGGGACACTGTCCTCAGTCGCAATGAGCCGCGCTTCGGAGACGGTCTTGCCCGCTTCGTCCAGCAGCGAAGCATAGTAGACTTCGCGCTCGGGGATTCCGGTATGGTAGACGGGAACGGTCACCGTCGCCCTCACCGTGGGGTCGTAGGCGTCCCACTGGCATCGAACCAGGTCCGGGTGGGAGAAAAGGGAACCAGAACGGGTGGCGGGTTTCCCGCCATCCGGAATGAACAGCGGCAGGATTCTCCGTCGGAGCGGATCCGGCTTCCCCGCGGTCGCCCGGAACACGGTCAGGCGTCCCCTCGCTCTTGGGGAGATCTTGAGCGTCCTTTCTTCTCGTGGATCCAGGTTCAGTTTCTTCTCATAGAAATCGACGAGATCGGTGGAGACGCCGGTCAGCGTTTCCACGCGGACGGGAACGTCCCGAACTGGGAAATCCGATCCGTTAACAACCCTAAGAAACAAGGGGACCTTCTTGCCCGGTTTGACCGGAGGCCGTTCCCGCCGCGAGGAGGGGGCGCCTCCCGGTCCGGTGTCGGACTGCGACTGCCCG
>DATKZW010000279.1:0-8521 GCA_035527775.1 Sumerlaeia bacterium
TCTATCTCGCTGAGCCGCTTCTGAGCCACTGGCGACAAGCGGGGAATAGGAATGCGGTGATTCTCTTCTGTCTGGAGAATTTCCTGCCATGTCATACTCTCGAAGGCGACTGCCCGTTCATCGAGAACGGCACGCATGGAGGAGTCAAAGAGACGCCAGCCAAACGGGCCGTCAAGATCCAGAACGGAAAAACGCCAGACTGGACATTTCGCGTTGTAGTCTTCCGCACTCTTTGGGGATATGTCGGGTTGTTTGGTTAACTGAGGCCGAACCCTCGACTTCGGTCTACGTCTCTTGGGCGACATGGCATCCCTCGGCCATCGTCATAGAGAGCTGTAATACTCCATCATCGCCGCGTGCGCAATCTCCGTGGAGCCGCGCTCTCCCGGAGACAACCCCCCGCGCGCATTTTTCCAAGGGTCTTCCATGTGCGTCAGGTCGCTCAGCCATTGCGAGGGCTTGTCACCATAGAATCCCAGTACCGCGTCCACCGTTTCCCGCTGTGTCTGGTTCAGTTCCTCTGGGTTGCCGTCCGGCCATTTGGGGACCTTGAACAAGCCACGATGTTTGTCGTACAAACTCACAACAACCGGGCCGTTCGCCCACGCCTCAATACGCTCCTTGAACAATGGCTCCTCGTCCCAGACCAAGGACCACGCCTGGCAGTAGTACACCAGCTTCTGGAGCTTCATGGCGGTCATCTCCCCCTGGACACAGAGAATGTAGGCCGCCACGTCGTGCGCGCTTACGGGCGCCATCTCAAACACCCCCTTCTTCGAGCCGTCCAATCCTTGGGTATCCAGCCCTGCTGCACAACTCTACTCTATCTGTGACACCCCGCCTATCCCCGTGTCAAGCCCAAAACGACCTCCTAGCACCATATCGCCCTCCCCCGTTTCCCCCGCTTTTTCAGCTCCGTCGCCGTGCGGAGTCCGGCGGCTGGACCCGTGGCGGCCTGCGCTCGCCTGTCGTGCCGTTGCGGTTCGTCCGTCTGGGAGTTGTTGCGGTAGAGGAGGCCCATCCCGTAGCCTCCGAGCATCCCGGGCAGGGCGTGGGAAGCCACTTCCTGGGCGAGGCGGCGCACTTCGGGGCTCAGGCATCCGCGCTTCAGCGCTCACGCGTCCGCGCTTTCTCGGTCAGGCGTCCCTGCCTCGGGGCTTAGGCGTCCGGGCCTCGGGGCGAGGCGTCGAGCTTCAGGTCCTTCAGGCCGTATTTCTCGATCCGGCGTCGCAGGGCGCCGTAGCCGATGCCCAGCAACTGCGCCGCCTGCCGCTGGTTCCAGCGCGTTTCCGCCAAGGCCCTCGTAATGGCGTCGATTTCGGCCTCTTCGCTGAAGACGTGGCGCAACGAGCCCGGATCGAGAGCGCCGGGCGCGCCGACCCGGAAAGCCCGACGCGGCGCCCCCTCCCCCGCGTGGTCCAGGACCGTCGGGTCCCCCGTGAGGGCGAATCGCTCGATCAGCGACTCGAGTTCGCGAACGTTGCCGGGCCAATGGGCCTCCCGAAGGTGGGCGAGCGTTTCGGGAAGGATCGTTTGCTGAGGGCGGCGGTACTTTGAGGCGTACACGGCGAGAAAATGGTCGACAAGGACGGGGATGTCCTCGCGTCGATCCCGCAGCGGGGGCACAACAATCGAGAATCTCTGGAGACGGTAGAAGAGATCGGAGCGGAACCGGCCTTCGGCGATCATCTGCTCGAGCGAGGCGTTGCTGGCGGCCACGATCCGGACGTCGACGTGGATCTCCCGCCGCCCGCCCACGCGCAGGAACCGTTTTTCCTCGACGGCCTGGAGGAGTTTGGCCTGCAGGGCCGGCGTCACCTCGGCGATCTCGTCCAGGAACAGGGTGCCGCCCTCGGCCGATTCGAACCGCCCGGGCTTCTGCCTGTCCGCGCCCGTGAAGGCGCCCCGCTCGTGGCCGAACAGCTCGGATTCGAGCAGGGATTCGGGAATGGCGGGGCAGTTGACCTTGACGAAATTCGTCTGACCGGAGCGCCCCGATAGATCGTGGATCAGGCGAGCGACGATCTCCTTTCCCGTGCCGCTCTCGCCGCGCACGAGGACCGTCATGTCGGTGGGGGCGACTTCCGCTATGAGGCGCCGCACGCGCTCGATCGGGGGGCTTTGGCCGATCAGCAGGCGCGAGGCGGTCTCCTGACGTTGGGGCGCCCCGCGTCGGTTTCGAACGTCCTCCGCCAAGGCCCGCCCGATCGACTCGATCAGTTCCTTGTCGTTCAACGGTTTCTCGAGGAAGTCGAAGGCCCCGAGT
Organism: Sumerlaeia bacterium; assembly: GCA_035527775.1. Classification (GTDB taxonomy): domain Bacteria; phylum Sumerlaeota; class Sumerlaeia; order UBA8349; family UBA8349; genus DATKZW01. The sequence goes on from DATKZW010000279.1 coordinate 2,267, forward strand.
TTCACCGCGTGAACGGCCGTGGGAACGTCCGCATGGCCCGATATGACGATGATGGGGGCAGTGACGTGGCGCTTGCCGAGAGATTCCTGCAGTTCGAGGCCGCTCATGCCCGGCATGCGAATGTCGAGGACGATGCATCCCGGCGCCGCGGGATCGTAGGACTCGAGAAACTCGCGGGCGGACGCAAAGGTTCGGGCTTTCATGTCGGCCGATTCGATGAGCAATTGCAGCCCTTTTCGGACCGCGAGATCATCGTCCACCACAAAAACCGTCGGCTCACGTTCCATGGCGCCGTCCTTGTGCGATGGGGAGGGTGAATCGAAACGTCGCGCCGCGGTCCGCGCAGGGAATGGCCCGAAGGCGACTGCCGTGGGCTTCGATGATCGATCGGCTGCTCGAGAGGCCCACTCCCAGGCCGTCCAGCTTGCTCGTGAAGAAGGGCTCGAAGATCTGTTCGACGTTCTCTTGCGGCAGCCCGTGTCCGTAGTCGCGAACGGTCACTTCGACCGCCGGCCCGGCCAAAACCGGCCCGTTCGCTTCAGTCGGGTCTGAGGGGCTTGCCTGAAGGGTCGTTCTGAGAACCAGAAGACGCTCCTCGGGCGGAGTATCGGCCATCGCCTCGATTCCGTTGAGAAGGAGATTCAGGAGGACCTGCTCGATTTCAATGGAGTCGGCAAGGACGGGGAGAAGGGGGTCGGCGAGTTCGAGACGGGTCCGCACGTGATGCCGCTCCAGGTCTCCCTCGGCGAAATCCACGACTTCCCGAATGACAGCGTTGAGGTCCACCTCGGTGCGCACGGGATCGCGCTTGCGGGCGAACCCGCGGACTCGCCGAAGGACGCGTCCGGCGCGCTCGGCTTGGGTCACCACGTCCTCGATGGCCTCGAGCAGACGGGGAGTCACGCCCTTTCCCGACCGCATCATGCGCAAGCATCCCTGGGCCGTGGTGTTGATGGCGCACAGAGGCTGGTTGAGTTCATGGGCGAGGCCGGACGCCATCTCCCCGATCACGCTCAATCGCGAGACGTGGGCCAGTTCGGCTTGGTGCAGACGCGCCCGCTCTTCGGCGCGTTTGCGCTCGGCGATCTCCCGCTCCAAGATCGCGTTCGCGCGGGTCAGCTCGGCCGTGCGCTCCGCGACGCGGCGCTCCAACTGGTCGTAGGCCCGACGGAGCGCCTCCTCGGCGCGCCGGCGCTCGGTCGTGTCGCGGAGGGTTGCCACGACGCCGACGATCTCCCCATCGGCCGAAACGTGGGGACTGTAAACGCCCGTGACCCATCCCGCTTTTCCCGTGGCCGGAACGCGGTAGGGGGTTTCCGGCGAGCGCAGGGTTTCCCCCGCCAGGGCCCTTTCGAGCAAACGCTCGACGCCTTGCTCGCGCAGGTGAGGGAAGAGCTCCGCGGCTTTTCGTCCCAGGACGTTCCCGGCCGAAAGTCCCGTGAGACCTTCCATGAAGGAGTCCCATAGCCTGCATCGGAGCTCCTTGTCGTAGACGACGATGCCTTCGCCCACGCTGGATATGATGGTCTTGTTGAAGAGTTCCGATTCGCGCAGCGCTTCTTCCGCCCGCTTGTGTCCGATCGCCGTGCTCAGCGCTCGAGCGATCTCGTCGATCAGCTGGCGTTCTTCTTTCGCAAAGGGGCCCTCATCGAGAGGGGGGCGTTCTTCAAGGTAGTAGACTTCCACCGAGCCCTTCGGTTCGCCGTCGACCACGATCGGGCTCGTCTGTTTCCACTGGGTTTCCTCAAACGCCTGCGAAACGTATTCCCCGTCGTCGAAGCGAATCCTGCCCCGCGTGATCTCGGGGTAATGCCAGCCGCAAGGAATCAGCTTGGCCGTCTCCTGGAACATTTCGGCCAGAGCTCTCCCTTCGCGGGTCAGATTCGCTACGTCATACAGGCAGCTCAACTCCTTGATCCGCTGCCTCATGTCGTGGAGAATGCGCTCGCGATCGCCTCCCCCGGAGGCGCCGTCGCCTTGGGGCGAAGCCCCCGCGCCTCGGCGCGAGACCTCCGCCATCCGACGTCGCTCGGCCTGTTTGCCTCCCGCACGCCCCAAGGCGAAACCGACGGCGACGAGCGCCGTTATGCCAACCCCGGCGGCGAAGCCGACCTGGAATTCTCTCGCGGAGACGAGGGCCGCGCCGCCGAACCGTCTCGACCGCGCCGCCGTCGCCGAGCCTCTGTCCTGCGCCGAGAGCAGACCGCCCCTCGGGGCGAGGGGCGCCTCCTGCTCAGCATGGGCGCTGTGGACGTGTCCACACAGAACGCCGGCGAGAAGCAACCCGGTCAAGATGGGAACCAACGCGATTCCCGCTGCATCCCGATTCGGTTCTCCCGGCGGCAACTGGGGCGACGTCGGAAACATAGGCGCCAAGATTACCATATCCCCCCTGGGGAATGCAAAGCCAAGCCGCGGTCCAGACGCCTCTTCTGAAAAAGCCTGCCGCTCCCGCCGACGATCTGCTATGGTCTCAAGATGATGCCGCGCCTCGGGGCGAGACGTGGCCGCAGAAAAGCGGAGGATCGGAAGATGAAGATAGCGGTTTCCGGGAAAGGGGGAACGGGCAAGACCACGCTTTCGGCGCTTCTGGCCCGGGCGTTGGCGGAGGAGGGAAGGCCCGTGACGGCCGTCGACGCGGATCCCGACGCCAACCTCGCCTCAGCCCTCGGGTTGCCGGTCGAGGAATGGCCCGAGCCGATCGCCCAAATGCGCGAACTAATCAGAGAACGAACCGATTCCAGCGGCGGGTACGGGACCTATTTCAAGCTCAACCCCGACGTGCGCGACCTGCCCGAGAGGTTCAGCCGCACGGTCCACGGCGTGCGGCTCCTGACGCTGGGCGGGGTCTCCACGGGGGGCAGCGGGTGCATCTGCCCGGAAAGCGCTCTCCTCAAAGCACTCGTCACCCACCTCCTGATGCGCCCCAACGAGGTGGTCATCCTGGACATGGAGGCGGGCGTCGAGCACCTGGGCAGGGCCACGGCCCAGGCAGTCTCCACGATGATCATCGTGGTCGAACCGGGCCAGCAAAGCCTTCAGACCGCCCGCACGATTCGCCGCCTGGCGGCCGAGATCCGTATCCCTCGCGTGGCGGCGGTGATCAACAAGATTGAGCCCGACATGGATCTCGACGCTCTGACGGCCCGTCTGGACGAGATCCCGCTGCTCGGCGCGCTTTCACGCGACCCCGAGATCGCCCGAGCGGACTTCGAGGGAAGGTCCCCTTACACGGGCCGAGAGCCGCAGAAGAGCGAGATCCGCGCCATTCTGGAGAGGCTCGCGGTTTGGGCGACCGAGGCGGAGAAGGGATGACGGCGCGTCCTGCGGGACGCGCTGTGGCCTTGGCGTAAGGTGCGGGGGGGAGGCCGTGGAAGCGGCAGGCGCGAGCCTCATGTGGCGGCCGGATCTGGTTCCTCACGGGGCTCCGCGCTCTCCTCCTCCGGCTCCTCGGCGTCGTCGTCGGCAAGCGAAAGAAGGTCGCCGGGCAGATCCGTCTTCGCTTTCACGCCAAGTTTCCGCAACTGGAGGGAGCGCCTCACCAGGTTGCCTCGGCCGGTTGTGAGCCGCTTGTGGGCGCTTTCGCAGCTTTCCTGGGCTTCCGTCAGCTTGGCGCCGACCCTCTCCAGGTCCTCGATGAACCGCACGAAGGCGTCGTAAAGATTGCCCGCCTGCCGCGCGATCTCCTGAGCGTTGCGGCTCTGGTTTTCGTAGCGCCAGATGTTGTGGATGGTGCGGAGAGTGGCAAGGAGCGTCGAGGGACAGACAATCAGGACGTGTTTCTCGAAGGATTCCTGGAAGAGACTTGCGTCGTTCTCCAAAGCGAGCATGAACGCCCCTTCAATGGGCATAAACATGAGAACGAAATCAAGCGTCCGAACCCCCCTCAGACTTCCATAGTCTTTCGCGCTCAAACCTTGAAAATGCGCGCGCACCGAGGCCAAGTGGGCTTGCAGAGCCGCGCGCCGCTCTTCGTCGCTCTCCGCGTTGTAGTAACGTTCGTAAGCATTTAGGGACACCTTGGAATCAATCACGAGATCTTTCCCGTCCGGGAGGTGGACGATGACATCGGGCTGGAGACGGCGAGCGTCTTCGGACTGCAAGCTGACTTGCGTTTCAAACTCGTGCCCCTTTCGGAGTCCGGACATCTCCAAAATCCGCTCCAGTATCAACTCTCCCCACGTCCCCCGGGTCTTGGATTCCCCTTTTAGAGCCTTCGTGAGGTTCACGGCCTCGGCGCTGATTCTCTCATTCAGATCCTTGAGCAGCTTGATCTCCGTGCGCAGAGAAGCCCGGTCCTGCAACTCGCTCCCGTATGCTTGCCGCACTTGTTCCGAGAATTCCTTGATCCGTTCGCTGAGCGGATTGACGAGGGCGCCAAGGTTCGTCTTGCTCTGCTCCGTGAACTTCTGGCTGTGCTCTTCCAGGATCTTGTTGGCCACGTTTTGGAACGTCATCTTCAGGTTGTTCTCGGCGTCTTTCAGGAGGGCGATATCCTTTTCCGCTTGTTCCCTCGCCCCTTTCAAGGCCGTCTCCAGCTCCGCGATTCTTGCCCCCCCTTCCTGAAGGCGGTCCTGCAGCTTCTGATTCTCCGCTTCTAGATGCTCGGCGCGCTCGGCCAATGGCTTCAGCTCGGACTTGCGGGCCGTCTCCTGCCTGAGGGCTTCTTCTTTCTCCGCCAGCTTCGCCCTTTCCTCCCCCAAGCGGGTCCTCAGGTCCGCCGCTTCGTCGGTTCGGGCTCGGATCTGCTCCTTGAGAGTCGCTTGCTCGATTTCGCCTTCCTGCCTGGCCCTGCTGGACCGGGCGGACACCCGGCTCGAAGCCAGGATCCAGGCGACCGCGCCGGCAAGAACCGCCCCCAAGAGAAGTCCAAGAAACAGGCTTATCAGGTCCATAGTCGCACTCCGGCTGAAACGGGTCCTTAGGGGAGGTTGGAATGAACCAGTGAACGAAGGACGCCCGGACGACACCGTTGCTCTGACCGTCTCCCCGCGGAACGTATCCGCCCATGCAACAGACCACTGATGCCGTCCCGGGTCCTTTGCCGTGTCAGCGCGACCATTGTCCGTGACTCCTCTACAAGGTCAAGCAAAATGCGCGCCCCGCGAGGGCGTTTTCATCCCTCGTGAGGCCAGGAAGATGCGCCTGCGCCGACATTGGCGGGGAGGAATCCCTTGCACCCGTGGAGCGTTCGGCTAAAATGGGCCGCGCGTTCCCCGGGCGGCGCTCCGGCTGCGTCTTTCGGGCCGGCCACGCCCGGATGGGGGGCCGACGACGGACGCCGCGCTCGAACTCGGCCTCCGCCTCCATTGCGGCGACTGGATTGACGACTGCGCATGGCGAAGCAGCGCCGTCCCGTTCAAGTTCTGATCAAGCCCGCTTCGGCGGACTGCAATCTGTCCTGTCGCTACTGCTTCTATCTGCGGAAGGCCGACCTCTATCCCGAGACGAAGGTCCATCGCATGCCGCCCGACGTGCAGGAAGAAATGGTCCGCCAGATCATGCGCGACGGCGGGAAGACTCCGGGTTTCGCCTACCAGGGCGGAGAGCCGACGCTGATGGGACTCGACTACTTTCGCCGAAGCGTGGAGTTGCAGATGCGGTTCGGCGCGAACCAGCAGGTGGCGAATTCCATCCAGACCAACGGGCTTCTTATCGACGAAGAATGGTCGGCGTTTCTCGCCGAGTACAGATTCCTCGTCGGCCTGAGTCTTGACGGGCCCGCCCACGTCCACGACAGATACCGACTCGACCGCGGCGGCAATCCGAGCCACGCGCGCGTCGAGCGCGCCTATCGCGTCATGGTCGACCATGGCGTGGACGTCAACATCCTGTCGGTCATCAACGACTATTCCAGCGCGCGCCCGCGCGAGATCTACCGGTACTGCCGCGGCCTTGGGTGCGAATGGATGCAATTCATTCCCGCGGTCGAGTTCGATCCCGAAACCGGACTCCTGGCGGCGTTCTCGCCCCGACCCGACGCCTACGGCGAGTTCATGTGCGAGATCTTCGAGGAATGGAAGAAGGACTTCCACGACGGACGCCCGACGGTCTCCGTGCGACTCTTCGACACGCTCCTCGCGCTGCACTGCGGCATGAGTCCGCCCACGTGCACCTTCCGCCCGCGTTGCGGCAATTATGTCGTCATCGAGCACAATGGCGACGTGTATTCGTGCGACTTCTTCGTCGAGCCGGAGTGGAAACTGGGCAACCTGATGGAGAGATCGCTGCGGACCTTGCTCGAAAGTCCGCGGC
>DATKZW010000280.1:0-3779 GCA_035527775.1 Sumerlaeia bacterium
ATTCGCCTTCTCGGGCGGCTATGGCGCGCTCGACGAAGGCGGCGCCGCTGAAGGCTCGTGCGTCGAGATCACGTACGCCTCCGGCGCCGCGGTTCTCCTGCGCGTCTCGGCCTTGGAGCAAACCGGCCTCTTCAATGAGGAACTCTTTCTCTACCACGAAGACGTGGACCTCGGCTGGCGACAGCGCCTCATGGGGTGCCGGGTCGTGTTGGCGCCGCGTTCGGTCGTCTATCACAAGTACGAGTTCTCGAAGGGCGCGCGCAAGTTCTACTACATGGAACGCAATCGCTACCTCGTGATGCTCCAGAACTGCCGGATCGCGACGCTCGTCCTTCTCGCCGTTCCGGCGGCCCTCATGCAGGCGGGCATGGTTTTCTACGCGGCGGCCAACGGTTGGCTCGCCGAGGAATTCCGGATTCTTCTCTATTTCTGCCGTCCAGTTGCCTGGCGTCGCCTGTGCGAAGCGCGGCGACGCGTTCAAGCCGCCCGGCGCGCGCCGGACCATCTTGTTCTGCGCCGCTTCCGAGGGAGGTTGGAGTTCGCGGAACTCCGAAGTCCCATCCTCCTTTACGTCGCCAATCCGCTGCTCGATCTCTGTTGGACCGTGTTGCGTCCCCTGATTCGCTGGTAGCGCGCGTCGCGACGTGATACGATCTCGCTCGTCGGGGCGCGGCCCAGGAATGCCGCGCGACGCGGGAACAAGATCGGCGCAATGGGAAATCGAAAACAGACAATGGACAATGCGGAACGAATTGTGCAAGATGGGAGGTGGGAATTCACAGACGATCCGCCCTTTGCGAGACAAGCGCAAGGAGGAAACGTCCCATGAAAAGAACCGTCCGCTGGGTCCTGCTGGTCGCAATCTTGTCTTGCGGAGCGCGAACCGGCGTCGCTCGGAACGCAACGAAGGCCCCTTCCGCGGAGACGCCGATCCGCGAGCTCATCACCTCGTTCTACCAAGGCATTCTCGGGCGCGACCCGGAACCGGGCGCCGTGGACTCCTGGGAGTCCGGGTACTTCGACTACGCCGTGAGTTTCGACATCGACATGCGCTTCATCCCGCGCGAGATGGCGCGGCTCAATGCGTTCTTGGGAGGCCCCACCCCTAGCCCGACGCCTTCTCCTACCCTCACGCCGACACCCACTCCGACTCCGGGCACGGGGCCGGAAGAGATCACCGTCTTTCTCCCCGGCGACGTGCTGTTGACCCTGGTTCGCGTTCCCGCAGGCAGTTTCCAGATGGGCTCGCCCGATACCGAGCGGTCACGGTATCCAAACGAAGGGCCTGTCCACACAGTGAACATTGCCTATGACTTCTACATGGGCAAGACCGAACTCACGCAGCGCCAATGGCTGGCGCTGATGGGGAGTTGGCCCGGGTCCGCGCCGAATTCGACCTATGGTGTTGGCGACAACTACCCGGCGTATTTCATCTCCTGGAACGACTGCCAGAACTTCATTGCCGCGCTCAACCAGCACATCGCGAACACCGGGCAAGGCCCAGCGACCTTCCGCCTTCCGAGCGAAGCGCAGTGGGAATACGCCTGCCGCGCGGGGACGCAGACCCGGTTCTTCTTCGGCGATTCGCTTTCGGTGGACGATGGCGATACCGACGGCCCGGCGGGGACGCTTCCCGGCAACCGGTCGGACTACATGTGGTTCGGGGCCAACAACTCGCCCCACGGCTCCAAGCCCGTGGGGACGAAGCTCCCGAACCAGTTCGGCCTCTACGACATGAGCGGCAACGTGTGGGAATGGTGCCAGGATTGGTATCACTTGTCCTATACAGCCGCGCCGACTGACGGAAGTGCATGGGTATCGCCCACGGGTTCTTACCGGGTGCTGCGCGGCGGCGATTGGCGCAACGGTGCGTACAGCTGCCGCTGCGCGGGCCGCGACAACACCTACCCGGTCTCTCGCTACGGCTTCGGGGTGCGGTTTGTGCGGACTCAATAGTGGGGGGGTACACTGTTTTCTTTACACTTTAGCGAACGAGCGAAGCGAGCGAGCTCGCGCGAGATTCGGAAAATGACGCATCACCCGAAACCGCGCATCATTCCGCGAACCTACGACCTGGTTCTCTGGCGCGCGCCGATCCTGAGGAGGAGTCCCCAAAACAGTGGCTTTTCTTCCAACATTGTCTATGGAGAGTGTTGCCGCGCAGAAGCGGGTCGCGGCCGGACATGAGGCGATGGAGCCGATCTCAAGGTTTCCCTTATTCACCGCCAAGACGCAAAGAGCGTATGGCGCGGCTTTCTTGGCCTCTTCGCGCCTTGGCGTCTTGGCGGTTTATTTTCCTAGAAACTCTAGCACAAAGAAAGTAGCACGGGCGTCCCGCCCGTGTTTCATGGGCAAGATGCCCATGCCACCTCCCTCTAACAGGAAGAAAGGGGCGCGGGCGTCCCGCCCGTGTTTCATGGGCAAGAGGCCCATGCTACCTCCGCATTCTCTCTTTCTGTTGGAGACTCGAAGTTTCCGAGGGGCCGGAAGCTCGCGTTGGGCGATCGGATTCAGAACACGCTCTAGGGGCTGCTCGAGGGGTTGATTCGGGCCAGGCGCCCGTTTTGCATTGTCCGTTGTCGCTCTTTCGTTGTCCGTTGTCCGTCTTAAATCATCGGTTTTCCGTTCTGCATTCTGAACCATGGCCCACGTCCTGCTCATCAACGCTCCCGCCCGCCGCCCGCAGAAGGAGCCGATCGTCGTTCCGCCGTTGGGTCTTGCGTACCTGGCTTCGGCGGCGCGCGAAGCGGGGCACGACGTGGCCATCCTCGACGCCTTCGCGGAAGGACTCAGTTGGGAGGAGTTCGAGCGACGCGTTTCGGCCCGGCCCTACGTGGGAAGCACAGCCGAGGGCGGCTGTGCCACGCGAAGGGGGGGACGCTCCACGCCCACAGCCGGAGGCGGCTGTGCCACGCGGAGGGAGGGGCGCTCCACGCCCACAGCCGGAGGCGGCTGTGCCACACGAAGGGGGGGGCGCTCCATGGGAAGCACAGGCGGGGGCGGCGGCGCCACAGTCCTTGACGTGATCGGCTTCTCGGGCATGACGCCCGTCATCGACGCCGTGGAGCGCGCTATTCGCGTCTGCCGCCCTTACGCGCGCGCCATCGTCCTGGGCGGTCCTCACGCCACCGCATGCCGCGAGACCGTGCTCGAAGAGAATCCCGACCTGGATTATGCCTTCTGTGGCGAGGGCGAGGCGGCGTTCGTCGAGTTTCTCGCGGCCTTCGACGCCGACCGGATCACGAGCGAAATCCCCGGCATCGTGACCCGCGAGGGGAGCGGTCCGCCCCGCGAGCGATGCCGCGATCTCGACTCGATCCCGTTTCCGGCCCGCGATCTCCTTCCGAACGCGCGCTATCGCTATCCTCTCTGCGGGAAGGCGCGCATGACGTCGATGATCACGTCGCGAGGCTGCCCGTACCGGTGCGTGTTCTGCGACAAGAGCGTGTTCGGTTCTCGCTGGCAGGCGCGCAGCGCCGAGAACGTGCTTGCGGAAGTCGACGAGGTCGTCGCGAAATACGGCGTGGAGGCCATCGTTTTTTACGACGACCTCTTTACTCTGAAGCGCGCGCGCCTGGCGGCGATCTGCGAGGGGCTCATCGAGCGAGACCGGAAGATCGCGTGGAAGGCGGAAGGTCGCGTCGACATCGTGGATCGCGAGATTCTCGCCCTCATGCGCCGCGCCGGATGCGACGCGATCGCCTACGGCGTGGAGAGCGCGAACCCGGCCGGTCTCGACTTCATCGGCAAGAACACGACGCCCGAACAAGCCCGCGAGG
>DATKZW010000281.1:0-5185 GCA_035527775.1 Sumerlaeia bacterium
AGCCGGAACGCAAAACCGCGTTCTTCTTGAGAGAGTAGTTGATCCACGAGGACGAACGAATCCGCGCGATCAGTTCCTTGTTGTCTCCGTCGCCGGCATGGCGCCTTGGGACGCCTTCCTTGATCTCTGCACAACGAACCAACGGCCTCGCCGTTCATTGAGGACTTGACGGCGCAGTGTCTTGAGCGGATTCTGAGCGCGCCGGACGCGCTGCCGTCACGGAACAACGTGGAAGACGCGGGGGAAGAGTTGTCGCCAATCCAGACGACATCAAACCGCGAAGAGGGAGAAAGACATGGCATCCACCGGACCTCGATACTTCATCCGAGTTTTTTTGCTGACCATTCTCGCGGGGGGCGTTCTTTTCGGCTTCGGTCTTCGCGAGTTCCGCGGCGCCGGTCAGGCGCTCAAGAGCTTCGAAGAAGCCCGACAACCGATCGAGGCGCGCTCGACCGAGGCGCTGGATGTTGCGGCGGGGCTTGTCGGAGACCTTGACCGGTTTCACCAGAGCCCGGACGCGGGCGCCCGACTCGACGTCTACGAACGCATCCGCGATCTGTCACGGCTTACGGCCGACATTTCGCGTCTTCTGCTCGAGGAAATGAAGAAGGCGCTGCTGACGAACGATCCCTACACCCGCGATCGCGCGCTTCGGATGCTCGGTTCATCCATTGAGGCGAACTACACCCTCGCGGAATTGCAGGGTATCGTCGCTCAAATCGAGAGCGGCGAACCCGCCAAGGAAGAAGAGAAAGACAGAGTCGGCGCCCGTATCACGCGTCTGGGCAACTCTTTCACCGCCCGCATCAAGGAAGTGAAAGACAACTACGCCCGGGCGCAGAACAAGGAGTATCAAGGGCTGGAAGAACGCCGGGGCCGGGGTCTGAAAATGGCGCTGATCGGCCTTCCCCTCGCCCTCCTCGGCCTGGCCCTCATGGCTTACCGCGTCGGATACGTCCGGGCGACGCGGCGGAATGCGACGGCCCGCGGAAAAGCCGAGGAGCGGGGCTAGCAAGCGTCTGGATTCCTTCTTTCTTCCATTCATCTGCGGGAGGTCGGTTGCGGATCGTGCGGGGCGTCGGGCGATTGCGCCGAAATCTCCGTTTCGCGACTCCCCCGTACCGGGGCCCTGCTCTGGCCGCCGCGCCGCAGAACGGGCCATCGGCCTTGACGCTGACGCGGGGGTCGTGCTATGGCTTGAGTCGGCTCGTCTGCGGGAAGAGACCTCGGGCAAGCTGCCGAAGCCGGCCTCGGCGCCGGTTCTTTTCCTCTCGGCTCGTGCGGGGCGAAAAGCGTGAGAGGATGAATCGGAGAACCCAGGAAGATGGCTGGAAAGAGCGTGATCACCGGCATGGGAGTCTTGAGCCCCAACGGCGTGGGCAAGGAAGCGTTTCTCGACGCCATCCGGAACGGAAAGTCCGGGGTGCGAAAGGTCACCCATCTCGACACGGCGACCCTCCACAGCCGGATTGCGGGCGCGATTGAGGACGAGACGCTCCAGTCCCTCTCTCCGGGCGAGGAATCGGCTTCCGACCTGGACCGCACCGCCCTTTTCGCCCGCATCGCGGGGGAGATGGCCCTCGCCGATGCGCAGCTCGACAAGAAAATCGCGAGCCTCCCCTGTAAGAAGGGAGTCATCGTCGGAACCGGCTCGGGTCCGCTTCATACCGTCGAACGATTCTACGAGGAGTGCTTTCTCGAGAGAACGCCCTACGTTCGGCCTTCGACGCTGGGAAAGGCGGAGTTCACGTCGCCGTGCGCCGGAGTGGCGGCCCGGTTTGGGATCGACGGAATCGTGCAGACCGTGTCGGCGGGTTGCGCGTCTTCGCTCGTGGCGCTGACGGTCGCCCACTCTTACATCCGCACGGGCATGGCCGACATTCTTCTGGTCGGGGGCGTGGATTGCCCTCTCACGCAGCACGGTTTCCGCATGTGGGATTCCTTGCGGCTTCTCACGCGGGACTTCAACCATGCCCCGGAGAGCGCCTCCCGGCCTTTTGCCCTCGACCGCAGTGGAATGGTCCTTTCGGAGGGCTGCGGCTTTGTCGTCATGGAACGAGAAGAGGTCGCCGCTGAGCGCGGGGCTGAGCCATACGCCGACTTCCTCGGCGGGGGCTTCAGCAACGATCCCGAGGCCCTGACCAACCCGGGGGAGAACTTCCAGGTCCAAGCGATGAAGGCGGCGATCTTCAATGCCAAGGCGCCGCAAAAGGAGGTCGGCTACGTTCAGGCAAGCGGCGCCTCCGTGCACATCAACGATTTGGTTGAGAGCCGCGCGATCCGTCGGACCTTCGGAGACAGGACCGACCGACTCCCCGTCAGTTCCATCAAATCCATGATCGGCCACGCCGCGGGCGCTTCCGGCATGCTCTCCCTCATCGCCGTCATCCTCGGGATGCGCGACAACTTCCTGCCGCCCACCATCAATCTCGACGCGCCCGACCCCGAATGCGAGTTGGACCACGTGGCGAACGAGCCCCGTCCGGTCGACGTGAAAATGGCCTTGATCAATTCCTTCGGCGTGACCGGTGCGAACGCGTCGGTGGTCGTACGCAAGACGACGAAGCTCGAGTCGCCGGGCACGGCCTTCTGATTGCGGATCGCGCATTGCGGATTGCGGATTGCCGACGGAAGGCCAACCGTGAGATTCCGCGGCGCCGGCGAGGCGCCGCCGCTCCTGCGGGCGGGACGCCCGCACCACGATTCCGCAATCCCCAATCCGCGCTCCGCATTCAGCCAAAGACCTTTTCACGCTCCCTCAGGCGAAGCACGATCAGACCCAGAAGCATGAGGCCCGCCAGGCTCACGACGGCGCCTTGGTGGAATTCGCGCGGACGATAGCGCAGCTCCACACGGTGGCGCCCCGCAGGGACACCGACCCCGCATTGCGCGAGGTTCGCGGGAATGACGGCGCTCTTGCACCCGTCCACCCGGGCGCGCCAGCCCGGATACCAGCTCTGAGCGACCACGAGAAGCGCTCGCGCGGGGGTGGACACGTCGAAGACGAGCGAGCCGGAGTTCGCCTCGACGAGCTGGACCGATCGTTCAAGACCCTTCGCCGATTCCTCTTCCGCTTCGCCCTCCGCGAGCGCGGTCGCGAAGGGGTCCGCCGCAACGATCGCGAACCTCTCGACGTCGAACTCGGGATGGGAGAGGATCCGCGCGATTTCCTCCGGCGCACTGTCGGGGGGAGCGAAAAAGGGCTCGCACAGCCGCGCCGGCCCGGTGGGGTTTTTCATGCGGTAGGCGCGCAGGACTTGGGGGCCCGCGGGCGACGGGAACTCCCAGCGCCCCGCTTCCTCAATGGATGGGCTCTCCAGGACGTTGTAAGAGAGCGCCACCCGACAGTCCCAGAGGCGGATAAGACGCCAGTCGATGTTCTCCGGCGCGAGGTCCGGCGCCATCATGAAGCCGCCTGGGTTGTCAAGCAAGGGGCGGCGCGTGATCTCGTTCATGAACAGACCGAAGCGGCGCGAGTTCACCGGGTCGTATCCGCGCAAACCGGGAAGGCGGTACATGACCGGTCGGTTGCCGTGCAACTCCGGCTGATTCTGGTCGTACTGCCAGCTCTGCACCGTGTCGAACCACAGGAAGCGCCCGCCCTTCGCGAGTTCCTCGCGCAGGAACTCCGTTCGCGGAGTGTTGGGGTACTCCAAGCGGCGGAGTCTCGAGCGCGGCTTCGCTTCCAGGAAATGCCATCCGTAGGCCAGAAGGTCCGCCAGGCAAAGCGCTGCCAGAAGCCAGAGCGCGGCCGCACGGGAGGCGTCCCGTGTCGCCAGGCGCGGGGGAGACTCGCCCCCGAGGGTCGGCAGCCTCGCGCTCCTCAAGCGAAGGGGAGAAGCCAAGGCGATCAGCGGGCCGTAAAGGAGCCACTGCAGGCCGAAATACGCCACGCTTCGGCGGGCCTGGGCGACCAGGCCTTCCGCGATCCGATCGGCGCCGCGATCGCCCGCGTCGGCGAGCCGATGGAACGGCATTTCCATCAGCCCCGTCACGGCGGGGGTCGCCCGCCACAGCATAACGACGCATGCCAGTCCGGCGATCCACAGCAAAGCCAGGACCGCCGCCGGCGACCGCGATCGGTCCTCGCCGCTGGACCCCGCAAGGCCGTCCGACCCCGCCCCGCCTTCCATGAGGCGATCCAGCGCCCATCCGCTGAGGGCTGCGCCGGCGAAAACGGCGTAAAGGAGCAGACGCGCGGGCACGCGAAAGCGATCGAAGCCCGGAACGAGGTGGTACGCGAGCCAGAAGAACGGCGAATGGCGGCCCCAGGCGAACAAGGCGGCGACGGTGAGAAGGAGAAGGAGAAAGACCTCGAACCGCACGGCGTCGCGACGCTCGCTCGCGTCGAGGCCGCTGAGCCAGGAGCGGCGCAAAGGGCCCCATCTGAGCAGGATGAACAGGATGACCAGAAGAACCGGAAGGGCGCCGCAATACGCGGTCGTTTCATGATAGCCGACCGCGCCGCCCCAGTAGAGCGCTTCGTTCTTCGGGTCCCCGAAGAAGAAGGGAGCGACGAAGGTCATGAGCATGCGGGGTTCGAAGGAACCATCGACGACATACTCCCATTCGCCCCCCGTTGCGCGATCCCACGACTGAGAGACAAACATGTTAGTCGGGAGAATCTGCACCGCGCAGATCGCGCCGCCGAGAAGCAGGACGCCGGCCAAGGCCAGAAGCGGCCCGGGGCGAAAAGGGAGAAGCCCGCCCAAGAGGCCGCCCCATTCCTCGAGCGGCGTCTCGGGCGGTGTCCCGAACGGCCCTTCCCAATCGTCGCTTTGCCGACTCCGGCGGGGACGCCACGCCCCGACGAAAACGTAAAGCCCCAGCGCCGCGAATGAATAGAACGTGATCTGAGGCGCCCCCGAGAGGATGGCCAAGGAGACGACGAGCGCCAGGGCGGCCACGCGCCGACCGGCGCTCCGCGCGCCGCGGCGCGAAGCGTCGAGCAAGGCGTCCCAGCCATACAGAAGCCAGGGCGTCCAGGCCATGGCGGCGTGAAAGACAACGATGCCCGCCCCCAGACGGGTCGTGGAGAAACCGCCGAACATGAAGAGCGCTCCGGCGAGCAAAGCGGGCGCGGTGCGCCTAACGCGCCGTCCCACCCAGAGCGCCATTCCCCAGGCCCCGATCCAGAAATGGAACAGGGCCGTCAGGTCGAAAGCCCACTCGAGCGGCAGGAACC